>CAMHST010000053.1 GCA_946187865.1 uncultured Bacteroidales bacterium | reverse complement strand
AGCGAGATTATCCTCCAGCAAACCCGGATTGCCCAGGGAACAGCCTATTGGCAGCGCTTCATGGAGCGCTTCCCTACCGTGCAAGACCTTGCGGAAGCATCAGAGGACCAAGTGCTTCGCCTGTGGGAGGGCCTTGGCTACTACTCCCGTGCCCGGAACCTGCACCAGGCGGCCCGGCAGATTGTGGAGATGGGCTCCTTCCCCCGCACGCTGGAAGGCATCCGCAGCCTTAAAGGCGTCGGCGATTACACCGCAGCAGCCGTGGGCTCCATCTGTTTCGGCATTCCCGCCGCGGTGGTGGACGGCAATGTTTACCGGGTTCTCTCCCGCTACTTCGGCATAGAAACGCCCATCGGGAGCACGGCCGCCAAGAAAGAGTTCACAGCCCTCTCCAATAAGCTGCTGCCCCCGGAAGAGGCCGCCTCTTTCAACCAGGGAATGATGGATTTCGGGGCGCTGCAGTGCACCCCCAGGAATCCGGACTGCCTTTGCTGCCCCCTGCAGGCCTCCTGCAACGCTTTCCGTACCGGGCGGGTGGAGCAGCTTCCCGTCAAAAAAGCCGGAGCGGCGGTGCAGGAGCGACGGCTGAGCTATGTGTATCTGCGCGTGAACGGCTATACCCCCATCCGGCAGCGCGGCCCGGGCGATATCTGGCAGGGCCTGTGGGAGCCGTATGTCGTGGAAAACGCGGCCCCGGACCTTCCGGGCTGCCAACTGCTCAAAGCAAAAGTAAAGCATCAGCTTACACATCGTACATTATTGACAGACTTTTATCTATGTAATTTACACGAGCGCCCGTCCCTCCCCACCGGCTATGTCTGGATTCCGGAGGAAGGACTGGACCGATATGCCAAGCCCCGCCTGTTCCAGCTCCTGCTGGAGGCGGTTCAAGGCGCAACCCCATCATCGCTATGAACAAAGAACAGATACTCATCCGCATCTCCGGCAAAGACCGGATAGGCCTTACGGCAGACATCATGGCCATCCTGGCCCGCTACGACGCCCAGATCCTGGACATCGGCCAGGCCGACATCCACAGCACCCTCTCCCTGGGCATCCTGATCCGCATCGACGAAAAGGACTCCGGCGAGGTGATGAAGCAGTTGCTGTTCAAAACCACGGAACTGGGTGTATCCATTGGCTTCGAGCCCATCTCGGACGACGATTACGAGGCCTGGGCCGGACGGCAGGGCCGGAACCGATACATCCTCACGGCTATCGGCCGCAGCCTTAGTGCCCTGCAGATTCACGCCGCAGCACAGGTCATCGCCAGCCACGGGCTCAACATCGATGCCATCAAGCGCCTCACCGGCCGCATGAGCATCATGCATCCGGAGAGGAACGTGCGCGCCTGCGTAGAGTTTTCCATCCGGGGCACGCTGGAAGACAAAGCCGCCTTCCAGAAAGAGCTCATGGCCTTGTCGGCCGACAGCGGAATGGACTTCTCCTTCCAGAAAGACGACATGTACCGGCGCATGCGCCGGCTGATCTGCTTCGACATGGACTCCACCCTGATCCAGGCCGAATGCATCGATGAGCTGGCCCGCCGCCACGGGGTGTACGACAAAGTGGCCGCCATCACGGAAAGGGCCATGCGCGGAGAGATTGATTTCAAGGAAAGTTTTACCGAAAGGGTCGCTTTACTTAAAGGGCTGGATGTATCTGTGATGCAGGATATTGCCGAGCATCTTCCCATCACCGAGGGAACAGACCGGCTCATGTCTGTCCTGAAAACCTACGGGTACAAGATTGCCATCCTCAGCGGCGGGTTCACCTACTTCGGCGAATACCTCCAGCGCAAGTTCGGCATCGACTACGTGTATGCCAACGAACTGGAAATCGGCGAGGACGGGAAACTCACCGGCCGCTATGTGGGCGATATCGTGGACGGCCGCAGGAAGGCGGACCTGCTGCGCTTGCTGGCCATGACCGAAAAAGTGAACATCGCCCAGACCATTGCCGTGGGAGACGGCGCCAACGACCTTCCCATGCTGCTGGAGGCCGGCCTGGGCATCGCTTTCCATGCCAAGCCGCGCGTAAAGGAAAGCGCCCGCCAGAGCCTGAGTACCATCGGCCTGGACGGGGTGCTTTACTTCCTGGGCTTCAAGGACAGCCACCTGGGAGAGCAGGGAAAACTGTAGGGGGGTTCCTATTCCCGTTTCCTGGTCTTTTCGGACCAGAAATGATGTCCGCAGCCGATAGAGAACTGGTCATCCGCGGCGTCGAAAGTGCCGCGGGTATCCGGCGACAGGAAGGGCAAAACATTTCATAGTGTAATAATCATCAATTTTTTATATATTTGCACCATGAATAAGATACTCAGTTTCTTTGCCCTCTTTTTTTGTGTCGGCGCCCTTGCGGGAGAACCTTTTTTCTGCACCAAGGCAGGAACCAAACTCTATTACGAGCGATACAAGGCGGGTACCCGGAAAATAGTCCAGACCACCGATTTTGAAATCGACTCCCTGGTTTCCACAGGTAACGGGAAACGCCAGGTCATCTATGGCGTGACCATGAAGAAAAACGGGAAAAAGCCCATTTTCGGCGGACGGGCCGATCTGGTTGCCCAGATCGACGCCAACGGAGACACCCACATGGATTTCGGAGCCACCGTGCTGTCTTTTTTAAAGAATCTGTTCCCGAATGCAAAATCCGAAATCACGGGTACAGATGCCCTGCTGCCCGCAGATGCCAAACCCGGAGACGTGTTGCCGGATGCCAGCTGCAAAGTCTCCCTGGGCCTGCTTTCGGTTACCATTGAGGTAACGGAGCGCCAGATACTCCGGCGGGAGCGCATCAGTACACCTGCCGGCGATTTCGACTGCATCGTGGTCCGGGAACGAAAAAAGGAAGATGCACCGCTGCATCACCGGGACAATTACCTGGAAAACTGGTACGTGCCCAACATGGGCTATGTGCGCCACGACGTTTACAACGACAAAATGGAGCTGGAACAGACGGAACTGCTCCAGCTGATGCGCTAGCTTATTCAGTCTATATTGCGGGAATCATGCTTTTTATGTAAATTTGCAGGTTAGTTGTTAGAATACGTCTTATGAGCTTACTCATCTTCTACCTGCTCCTGACCATGGGAATCTCCTTCCTGTGCTCTCTGCTGGAGTCGGTACTGATGTCCACTCCCATTTCCTACATCAGCATGAAAGAGGACGAGGGAGACAAGAATGCCGCCCTGTTCCTGAAAATGAAACAGGATCCGGACCGTCCCCTGTCCGCCATCCTTTCCCTGAACACCATCGCCAACACCCTGGGCGCCGCCGCAGTGGGCCACCAGGCCACCCTCCTCACCGGAGAACACTGGTTCGGCATCATCAGCGCCGCCATGACCATCCTTATCCTGGTATTCTCGGAAATCGTGCCCAAAACCATCGGCACGTCCCACTGGAAGGATCTCCTTTGGCTGTCCAAGGTGATGCGCTTCCTGACTTATCTGCTGTACCCCGTCGTCTGGATCATCGACAAACTGCACGACTCCATCTCGGACGACGAGCCGGACACGGGCATTTCCCGCGAGGAAGTGTCGGCCATGGCCAATATCGGCGAGGAAGAAGGCGTGATTGACAACTCTGAGAACAAGGTCATCCAGAACATCATCAAGCTGGACGACATCAAAGCCTACGACGTCATGACCCCGCGTGTGGTGGCCGCCATTGCCCCGGAGAGCATGACACTCAAGCAGTTCTACAAGCAGGAAGAGCTCTCGCACAATTCCCGCATCCCCGTTTACGCAGACTCCCCGGAGTTCATCACCGGCTACATCCTCCGCTACGACGTCCTGGAAAACCTGGCAGAGGACAAGTTCGACATGCGCCTGAAAACCATCAAGCGCAAAATCGCCGCTTTCCATGAGGAGACCAGCGTGAGCGACATCTGGGAGAGTCTCCTCAAGACCAAGGACCAGATTGCCCTGATTATCGACGATTACGGCTGTTTCCAGGGCCTTATCACCCTGGAAGACATCATGGAAACCATCCTGGGGATGGAGATCATCGACGAGAACGACACCATCACCGACATGCAGCAGTATGCCAAGGAACGCTGGCTCAAGCGCAAGAACCAGTATAAACAGATTGTGCTGCCGGAAGAGGACGATGACTGAAAAAATCTATGAAGACCCTGTCCTGGGGCCTGTCCACATCCGCAAAAACCCGCGTGCCCGCCGGATTTCCCTTCGGGTGAACGCCGCCCGCCGCATTTCCCTGACACTGCCCTGGGTGGTGCCCTACCGCAGCGGCATTGCCTTTCTGGAAAGCCGCCGGGAATGGGTGCAGGAAGTGCTGGGCCGCATTCCGGAACGCCCCGCACCGGACCCGGCCGAAACAGAGCGCCTTCGCGCTGCCGCCAAAGCCGTGTTGCCCCCGCGTCTGGCAGAGCTGGCCGCCGCACACGGGTTCACATATAATCGCCTGACCATCAAGAACAACGTGAGCAATTGGGGAAGCTGCTCGGTGCGGGGAAACATCAACCTGAATCTCCGGCTGGTCACCCTCCCGCCGGAGCTCCGGGACTATGTGATCCTGCACGAGCTGTGTCACCTGCGCTACATGAACCACTCGCCGCAGTTCCATGCCTTGCTGGAACAGGTGTGTCCGGGTCACCGCACACTGGAAAAGCAGTTACGGGCCTACACACCGCGTGGTGTTAAATAATTGATTTACACTATTTTACCTGTTTACCTTTTAGCCAATCAGAGGTAAGGAAAACACGTAAATAGCTAAAAATAAAAGAGTTACTTTCACACAGATGAGACGAGTTGCCATCATCGGGGCCGGAGCCGCCGGCTGTTTCTGCGCCAGCCAACTGCGGAAAATGGCGCCAGAACTGTCGGTGACGGTATTCGAGGCCGGGCGGAAACCGCTCGCCAAGGTGGCCATTACCGGCGGAGGCCGATGCAACCTCACCAACTCTTTTGAAGGAATCCGCTCGCTGTCAGAAGCTTACCCGCGGGGAGAACGGGTCATGAAACGCGCGCTGAAGGCCTTTTCGCAGGAAGACACCATCCGCTGGTTCTCGGCCCGGGGAGTACCCTGCGTGCTGCAGGAAGACCACTGCTGGTTCCCCGCCTCCCAGGACGCCATGGATATTGTCCGATGCCTGCTCCGCGGGATGCAGGGCGCAGATATCCGATTGGGCTGCAAGGTACAGCGCATTGAGCCGGCCGGCCAAGCCGGGTATCTGGTGGACGGCGAGCCCTTCAACGCCGTGGTGGTCACCAGCGGCGGGGCGCCCAAGGGCCTTCCCTTCCTGGAATCGCTTGGCCTGGAGATTGTTCCGCCTGTCCCCTCCCTTTTCACCTTCACGGTCGGAGACCCTGCGCTCCGCAGCCTGATGGGGTTGGTGGTTCCTGCCGCGGTCGGCCTGAGCGGAACACCCTTCAAGGCCGACGGTCCCCTGCTCATAACCGACTGGGGCCTGAGCGGTCCGGCGGCGCTCAAACTTTCTTCGTACGCAGCACGCCACCTTGCCGACACCGGATACAAAGGCACTTTGGCCGTCAACTGGCTCACTGTCAATGAGCAGCAAGTGAGGGAGCGGCTTCTGGAGGCAGCATCGGCCCATCCACAGAAACTGCTCACGTCAACGCCTCCTGAGCGGCTTCCCGGCCGACTTTGGGAGCACCTTCTGGCCAAAGCCGGCCTCCGAAGCAACCTCCGCTGGGCCGAACTGGGCGCCAAAGGCCTGAACCGGCTCGTCGCCACCCTCACCTGCGACACCTATCCCCTGGCGGGCAAAAGCCGCTTCCGGGAAGAATTCGTGACCGCAGGCGGCGTAGCGCTGACCAACATTGACCCGGGCACCCTGGAATGCAAAGCGTATCCCGGCCTCTATTTCGCCGGAGAAGTACTTGACATTGACGCCATTACCGGCGGGTTCAACCTCCAGGCCGCCTGGAGCACCGGCCACGTCGTGGCCACCTCCCTTTCCAGGACCTGACCCTCGGCTCGTTTCGGCACCCAACCTCATATATATCAATCGATTACGCTTTTATTGGTGCACAAAAAATTGCACCAATAAACATGGAAACGGCTGAATAGTTGGAAAATAGGTGCTGACGGACAAAAGGGCGCCGAACATGCGGAAGTTCAGAGAAAAATAGCTACATTTGTTCATTATGAACGATAACATTCTCTATATACTCATCGGATTTGCCGTACTGCTCATCGCGGCGGTGGTCATTACTTATCTGATCATGAAATCCCGCCAGGTGAAGGCGGTGAACCGGTGGGAGAACGAGGCTATAAGCCTGAAACAGGCCCTGCACGCCGCAGAAACCCTCCGGGAGGCCGATGCAAAAGCCCACGAAAAGGAAATGCTCCTGGTCAAGGAAAGCAACGCGCAGGCCCTGGAGCAGCTGAAAGAGGCCCACGACAAGCAGCTCACCCAGCAGTTGGAAGCCATCCGCAGCCAAATGTCGGCAGAGACGGAAAAACTCCTGAGGCAGCGGGAAGAGACCCTGCAGGCCAAGGCGGAAGAAACCTTCCGGAACCTCACCGGCCCGCTGGGGAAAGACCTCAAGTCCATGCAGGAAGCCTTTGAGGCCCAGAAGGAAGCCCAGACCAAAGGCTCCGCCACCATCAAGGAGGTCATGGATTATGCCGTGAAAAATCTCCGGGAACAGACTACCGCCATCGGCTCCAAGGCCGACAACCTGGCGCAAGCCCTGAAAGGCCAGAACAAGATGGCCGGCACCTGGGGAGAAGTGATCCTGTACAATATGCTCCTGAACGAAGGCATGGTGGAAGGCCGGGACTTCGACCGGGAAGAAACCCTGCGGGATACGCTGGGTAGCGTGGTCCTGAACGAGGACAGCGGAAAGCGCATGCGCCCGGACTATATCCTCCACTACCCGGACCGGACAGAGGTGATCGTGGATGCCAAAACCTCCATGGAGGCCTTGTCGGACTGGTTTGCAGCCCCCGACCCGGCCGCCAAGGAAGACGCCGCCCGGCGGAACCTGCAAGCCATCCGTGCGCAGATCAAGGATCTCTCCGGAAAACGCTACCAGGACTACATCCGGGACGGCTACAAAAGCCTGGACTATGTAATCATGTTCATCCCGAATTACGGCAGCCTGCAACTGGCCAAGACCCTGGCTCCCAATATCTTCAACGAGGCCTACCAGCAAGGGGTGCTCCTGACCACGGAAGAGACCCTGATGCCGTTTCTCCGGATGATCCGCATTGCCTGGACCAACTTCGACCAGGCCCGCAACCAGGAAAAGATTATCAAGGCGGCCCAAACCATGGTAGATCGCGTGTACGACTTTTCCAAGGCCCATGCCGCCATGGGCGACAAACTGCACGCCGCCCTGGAAGAATACGATAAAGTGTCGGCAAAAATAGGAGAATCAGGCACTTCCATCTTAACGTCGGCCCGGCAGCTCCTGAAACTGGGGGTTCCTAAGAACCCGAAGAAGCCCCTCCCAGAAGAATAAACGGCATGCCGCAGCGCGCGGCAAAACGCGCATCCGTCTGAGTGTCTCCCAGCATTACGCTGCGGGAGGCTTCAATCCCCGGCAACAGGGCACAGGCCTCCTCGAACATGCCGGTGTTGGGCTTCCTGCGGGGATCTGCATCGTCCACGGCCGTGCACACCAGAATCAGGTCTATCCGGCCGCCGCTCTCCTCGATATTACGCAGCATCTGCTCATGGACAAGGGCCAGATCCCGGTCTGTCATCACGCCCTTACCCACCCCGCGCTGGTTGGTCACCAGCACAATCCGCGGGAACTTGCGGGCCCACGCGGCCAAAGCCTCCCGGATGCCCGGCATCCATTCCCACTCCGCCGTGCTCTTCACATAATCACCGGGCCGATGACGGTTCAGGACGCCGTCCCGGTCCAGGAAAAGCGTATCGGCCTGGGCAGCCAACACAGCCTCCGAAGCCCTTTGCACGGCATTCCACGCAGGAATAAACCACTGGGCTTTCCGGTAATCCTCCGGAACGCCGATGTCGATGAAGCTTGCATCTGACACCCAGCCATAAATCCGGCCTTTGCCGGCACCCGTCTCCAGCACCTCCTTCTCGAAGGAAAAACGCTCCGGAGCCCCGGACAAATCCAGGAGAGAACGGTCAATCGCATAGATACCGCCATTGATAAGCCCCTCTGCACAAGGCGTTTTCTCATGAAAAGCGCGGACAATTCCACCGGGAGCGAGTTCCACCGCCCCGTACCGGTCAAAATCGCGCATCGGCTTCAAGGCAACGGTAACCGGCCCCGCAAAAGGCAGGGCGCACAGGTTGACCGGATAAAACGTGTCACCGTTAACGACCACCACCTTGTCGGATTCGCAGCGGGACAGTGCCAAACGGATGCCCCCGCCCGTCCCGAGCGGTGTCTCCTCTTCGGCGAAATCGTAGCGGAAAGGCCACTCCCGGCCACTCACATAGTCTATAACCTGCTCTTTCAGATACCCTACCGAAAACACCACATGCTCTACCGGATACCTCCCCAGCCACTGCAGCAAATACCAGAGAAAAGGTTTAGCCCCCTCAAAGGAATCGGTCTCCGAAAGGCATCGGCCTTCTTTTTTGTCTTCCGGAGCCAAACCCCCTTGACAACTACGAAGGCCCCCTATCGGCGCAAGGCATTTGGGACAATCGGCCAGGACACCGTGAAGACGGGTCCCCAAGCCACCGGCAAGCACTATAACTTCCATGCTTCGGCACCCTTGTCAGTAAACTGGAACGGTACTACCTTTCCAGGAAGGGCCTGCAAGGCCTCCGTGACCGCAACCCTGCGGGTAGGCGGAACCATGAGCATGATAAAGCCGCCGCCACCGGCACCGGAGACTTTTCCGGAAACCGCACCCGCACCCAGCGCCACCTCGAAGGCCTGCTGGATCATGGGATTGGTAATGGCGAGCGCCATCTTCTTCTTGTCCTCCCAGGCGGCGCCCAGGATGGCGGAAAAACGCTGGATATCCCCTTGCAGCAGCGCCAGCTTCATGTCTATGGCGCTCTGCTTGATGCGGTGCATGGCCTCTACGGCCACCGTGTCCCCTTTTGTCGTCGCTTTCTGCTGCTCGCTGATAATGGCGGCACCATCCCGGCTCCTGCCCGTAAAATACAGCAGCATGGAACCTTCCAGCTCGTTGATAATCCAGTCTTTGACTCGGAGCGGATTTACGATAACCATGTCCGAAGGCAGGAACTCCATGAAATTGAACCCGCCGAAGGCAGCTGCGTACTGGTCCTGTTTGCCGCCGGCAAGAAGCAGGTCTTTCCGTTCAATTTCATAGGCCAGACGCGCCAGCTCGTAATCGCCCAGCGGCAGTCCCATCCACTCGGCAAAGCACTTGAGAATGCACACCACCATGGTGGAAGACGTTCCCAGGCCGGAACCGGCTGGGGCGTCGTTGTAAGTGGTGATGCTGAACCCGCCCGGGACCGGGCCGAAGTCCCTGATTATCCGGTTATAAACCCCATCGATCAGCAGAGCGCCGGTATGGATCGGGCCCGTTCCCATGGTCACCTGGCAACGGACACCGGCATCGGCCGCATCCACGTTGACAACGGGAAGGTTCCGGGTTTCAATGGTGCAGTAAGCGTTGAGGTTGATGGTGGCGTTAAGGACATTTCCGCCATACAGGTCGCTGTACGGGGACACGTCCGACCCGCCGCCGGCAAGCCCCAGCCTCAGGGGCGCTTTGCTACGAATGATCATAAGGCGGCAATTTTTTCTTCTACCTGCGAAATCCGGTAGGCGGCCTCCGGATACCCCGTCTCCTGCGCCATCCGGTAATAGACGATGGCTTTCTGATACATTTCCCGGGACAGGTCCTTCACCTTTTCCCGGTCTTTGCGGCGGCGGACCTCCGGGGCGCTGTCGCCCAGGTCTTCGAAGTCCACCCCCGCCTGGAACAGCATCTGGGCCTGCTCCTGAACAGCCGCACGAAGGTTCTCACGCTGGACCGAAATGGTTTCGCTCTGGCTCTGGAGGGTCTCGTTCTGGGCCGATATGGTCTTGTGCTGCTCCGAGATGGTCATGTCCCGGGCTTCGATTTCCGCCTTAAGCCGGGCGATCTCCGCCTCCTTTTCGGTAATCACTTTCCGCAGGCTGAGCACGGTTTTGCGGTATTGAGCGCCCTCTTTCTCCAGGAGGTCCAGTTTACCCTTGATGCCGTCTATGCTTTCCTGGATCTGCTCCACCTGCGTCAGGCGGGCCGTCCCCTGCTCCACATCGGTGCGCAGGGTTACCGTACTGCCGGAAATCCGGGAGAGTTCCTGCAGGATATTGTCCACAGCAGCGGCCTGTGCGGCATATTCGGCCCGGGTGGCCTCCGCACTTTCGCTGAGTTCCGTATATTCGGAAAGAAGTTTGTCATAACTGGCCTTGGAAACGGTTTTCCCCATTTCCAGGTCACAGGAAAAAGCCAGGGCAAGGCAGGCCGACAAGGCCGCTATTTTGAGAGTTCGCATAAAAATTCTTCTTTTTCAAAACGGATGGTGGTTTTCTTGATGGACTCTGTATAGGTAACAGCGCCCTTGCCCAGTTCGGCCGATTCCACACTGGCGTTCTCTCCGAGCGTGAAAGCATAGAGGACGGGGCCGTACACCGTGATACGGGCCACCTGATACTGGCCCCGGGCCAATTCCTTGACCACGGCCGTGGAATAATGGACACCGTCCGGAGCCTGGATTTTCATGGAGTAATTACCCTCCAGCGACTGCAGGACGGTTTCGGGGACAGCATCTGCCTTTTCCCGGGAAGCGGGGCTTCCGCAGGAAAGCAGGCCGACAAGCAGCGCAGCAAACAAAGTCCGAGTCAGAAAACGCAGTAACATAATCAATGGTTTGCACAAAGATACAAATAATTGTCGGCAGGGCGAATACGTAAATCCGGGAAAAAATGCGTAAATTGCGCCGAATTCAGACAATCTTACCTGCCTATGAACGCAATTTGGGATTATATCAAGGGAATCATCAAGAAATACATCTATATATTCGACGAAATCGACACGGACAGCGCTGCCGAGCGCATCAAATCCGGCATCTGGTTCCGCGGCCCCAACGTCTGGATCCTGGCCTTCTCCATCGTCATCGCCTCCGTGGGCCTGAACGTCAACTCCACCGCCGTGATTATCGGCGCCATGCTCATCTCTCCGCTGATGGGCCCGATCGTGGGAACCGGTCTGGCCATGGGCACCAACGACGTGGACCTGCTCAAGGCAGCCGCAAAGAACCTCCTGATCATGGTGCTGATCTCCCTGGTCGCATCTACCCTGTATTTTATCCTCTCTCCCCTTTCGCTGGTGAACCCGACAGAGCTGGAAGCCCGCACCAGCCCCACGATCTACGACGTGCTCATCGCGCTGTTCGGCGGCCTGGCGGGCATTTTTGAAAACAGCCGCAAAGAACGGGGAACGGTGCTTTCCGGCGTAGCCATCGCCACCGCCCTCATGCCGCCTCTTTGCACTGCCGGTTACGGACTGGCCCACCTGAACTTCCACTTCTTCTTCGGCGCCATGTATCTGTTCATCATCAACGGCGTGTTCATTACCCTGGCCACTTACCTGATGGTGAAGTATTTACGATTCCGTACCGTAAGCGGAGTCTCCCCTGTCGTGGCCAAAAAGCGCCGCAACCTGATTTCTGCCATCCTGGTCGTCGTCCTGGTGCCCAGCATTATATCGGCCGTAAACCTGGTGGTAGACAACAACTTCGAGCGCAACGTGGAAACCTTCGTAGACAACAACCGCCTGGTGGGGCGCTCCTACATTTACGATTATGAGGTGAAAAACCGCCACGTGAATTTCGCTATCGCCGGCGAGCCCCTGACCGACAGTCTCAAAAACGCCTTCTTCGAGAACGCGGCCGCCCACAAGATTCCCGCCAAGCGAATCAGCCTTTCAGAGCACACCGTGGGCATGACGCAGGCCGACATGAACAACCTCATCAACGACATCTATTCCCGCACAGACGCGGAGATTGCAGAGAACAACGCCCAGCTCAACGCCATCCAGTCCCAGGTGGACATCCTCTCCTTCATGGTGGAAGAACTCCAGCACCGGGGAGATTCCCTGCAAAGAAGCGCCGATTCGCTCCGCTTGGAAAGCGCCGCCCTGCAGCACAGGCTGGATTCTGTGATTGCCAGCGGGAAAAACAGGAACACCCGCCGCAGGTAAATTATATTTTGCAGTTTCCGAAAAACCTGCTATATTTGCATTCCCGTTACGGTACTATGGCCGAGTGGTTAGGCACAGGTCTGCAAAACCTGCTACAGCGGTTCG
>CAMHST010000052.1 GCA_946187865.1 uncultured Bacteroidales bacterium | reverse complement strand
CGTCGGTGCCCCGAATCCGCGTACATTAACATAATCCCATCGGGATTGTGTAACTCCTCGCTCGACCGGCATCTCTCCGCATCAAGGGTATCAAGTCGCGTAGGAATGTACCCCGCTGCGACCATCCTGCCTGCTGCGGGTTAGCACAATCCGGATTATGTTAAGTTCGCTCCGTCAGTGAGTTAGCGAGCGTTTTCCCTCGCAACTCCCGGGCGAGTCGGCGGCAGGAGAGCAGCCCCCCTCAGGGACCTCCGGCCTCCAGGCCCGTCGGGGGGCTGCGCACTTCCCGGGTGCTTCGACGCACCGTCATCAAAGCGCGAGTTCCGCTCCGGCAGTCGTCTTTGCGCCACAGGCGCTGCAGACCACTGCCTCCGCTACCCTCTTCGTATCAAGGATAGGTGATATGCGAGGCCGGAAAGTGCCCCCACGAAGACCGTCAGTGCTTTGCGAAGGTAATCTCTCGCTTTCAGCCTTGGTGCAGCGCGAGTATCCTGCCGCCTTACGCAGCTCCGCTGCTGGGTCGCTCCCTCTCCGTAAGCCAGCAGTCGGAACAAGTCCGCCTGCTCGCTTACTCCGTTCCCGCTCCTCGGTAAGCCTTCGGCTTGTTTATACCTGGGCGCTATTCCTCCAGACCTCCGCCGGGGTAAACCCCGCCGGAAGTCTTCCGGGCGCCCAGGATGCGGCCGTCACGGCCGCTGGCGCAGACAGTGTCGGGACAAGCCCGCCACAGACTGCGCCGGAGCGATGTACCAAGGCTTCGCCGCGAGCGAACTACCCTGATTCGAACAGTGAGCCGTCCCGGCTCAGACCGGTGAGGCCGTCTGCCCTTCCACATCGTCGGTCTCTTCCGCGGCTCCAGGGAGCCCAAGGTCTCCCTTCCGCGACGCTCCAGAGCCCGCCGCCCCTCGCGGCCAGACCGCCTCACCGGCCAGCCTCCGCTTCGCTCCGGCTCCTTGGTCACTGGCAGACTCGCAGCCGCCGCCCGCAAGCTCCCACACCCATCCGCCGGCTGCGAGACTGCCAGCAACCAAGGCCGACAGGCCCTCTCACGCCCGGGCGACAGATGCTATGCGACCGCCGTACTCCGCCCGGCCCGCAGCAAAAGAGTATATACATATAACCAGGGGGAGCAGCGGCTGGCGCCGCTGCTCTTTTGTTGATTGTCCGTCAGAATTTGAGTATCTTTGCTCCTGGGCGCAACTCCTCCCAACTACTCCGTAATTACCTCTTAACCCAAGACTTATGACTTATGACACAGCTGCGCCCCAATCTCTTTATCACTGACGCCTACGGATCGGCCGGAGACGTCACCGCCTATCACCGAGGCGGCAAGTGTTTTCTCCGCAAGCGTATCTCTGCGGCTTTCCCCGGTACCAGTGGCCAGCTGGCGTCTTCGTCCGTCCATCTGAGAGCTCTGCAGGCCTGGCGCTCGCTGTCTCACGAGGAGCAGCTGCGCTGGGAACCGTTTGCCCGGGTGGTTGAGCCACACCGGCCGCCGTTCGATCACCTGGCCAGGATCTCCGGAAACAACCTGTTCATCTCTGCGTATCACGGATTCGCCACCCTGGGACGTGAACACATTCCGACTCCGGTGCAGTTCGAGAACTTCCCGACGTATCAGGTGATGATTCTGGGAGCCTCGGCTGCAGATGGGGCGCTGTATATCCGCTGGAAGCTTGAGATGGAGGACAGCTCCTGCCGGTACCGGCTGCTCACCAAGGTCCAACTCGGACGTCCCGGCCGTGGTTGGGATACTGGCGCCTTGCGAAATTACCTCGCAGAAGGAACCGCGAACGATACCGCAGTGACCACGTGTATACCTGATTATGTATCGGTCTGTGGCCTGGACCTGCAGACGTATCAAGTACACGCCCGCTGCATCCTGCTGGATACAACAACCGGATACCGGAGTCAGTTTCTGCCGGTATCCGATATTGTGATGTTGTAAGGGCTAGCGGAAGTATTCGTACTTGTCGGTCAACTTCTCAACAACTTCCAGGGAATCAGCCTTGATGTACTTCTTCAGCATCTTCGGTGATGCGTGGCCGGTGACCTTCATGATGTCGTAAAGGTCAACTCCAGCAAGGTACATCAGCGTAGCTCCGGTGCGGCGGGCCGTATGGCTGTGAACGAGCTTGTATTTCTCAATCTTCTCCTTCTTGGGCGTGCCGCCTTTCGTGGTCTCAATCTCCACCAGCTCAGTAAGGCCGGCATCCTTGGCAATATCCTTGATGTAGCGGTTGATGACTTGGTCCGCAAGGTGGGGCACCTGGTAGTTGTACTTTTCAAGGATGGCTTTCAGAGCAGAGTTACAAGGAATGGCCACCTTGGCACCGGTTTTCTGCTGGCGAATATTCAGGTAGGTGATCTCCTGCTTCTCGATCCAGGCCTTCTTTTCGCCGGGATGCTCCGGATCGTCCACCTCCTTCATCACATTCTTGGTCAGGGAGCTGAAATCTTCCTTCTGTATGTTGTTGTAGTCGGAGACTCGCTGGGCAGTCCATACACCTATCATAAATATGTCGCGGGCTTGCTCATATCCATATGGATACTTGGAGAGGTCAACGGCCATTATGGCGTCCAAATCTTCCTTCGTCAGGTAGATACTATCCACTTCAACGCGGGTGCCTTTGAATTTCTTGTCTCGCCATACATGGTTGGTATGATGCCCTTCGCTTTCAGCACAGGCCATAATGGTCTTCAGCTCCTTGATGCACTTGCCGTACGTATTGATGGAATATCCCTTCTTTTTCAGGTGGGCAGTGTACGCGTAGTAGAAATCCATGTTGATGTCATCGAAATCGTAGGTGCGCTTCGTCTCTGCCTGGAACTTGGTGAACTGATCCAGCGCTAGCTTGACTGTCTTGACGGTCGAGGGCGCAAAGTTGCTGCCTTTCTCAGTCTGCCTGGCTCCGGTGGTGATCTGGTCACAGTACATCGCAATGTACTTGTTCAGTGTCATCCGGTTCTTCTCAGCCTCTTCCTTCTCCTTCTCTTCTTTCCTCTTCTGCTGAGCAGCACGGGCCTCTGCATAGACAACGGAGTCGATGATTTCTCTCATCTCTTCCTTAGTGATGGCAGTATCGCGCTTGAGGGTAGCATCCAGATTCCGTTTGATGGTATCCATCTTGAGTGTCAGATCTGGGTTGGCTTCCCGGAAGTTATTCAGGGTTGTGCTGCTCTTCTTTGATTTGTTCCAAGCCAAGATATCCACCTCGAGAGCTGAGGCGACCTTGTAATTGATTCCGTGTTTTCGGGATTGCAACCTGACGAAGAGAGTGGCATTGCCCTTCTTCTCTGTCGTCATCAAAAAGAAACTTGTAGCCATAGCAAAAATCATTTATTAACGCATTACAAAGATACAAAAATATCCCGAATACTTGGCTACATCTTGGCTACATTTTCGAAAAACTGCGAAAAGGGTGCGAAATGCCAAAAATGCTAACTAATTGATTATCAAATATACTACACGGGAAGTCTTTATCAGCCCTTTCCACTAAATCCCAGAAACGCGGTCTCGTCCGCACCGCAAGCAGCTCTTCTAGCCATCTAGAGGAGCTGCTTATTTTTTAATCCACAATCTCCTGCCCTTTCCGGAGAAAAAGCAGTATCTTTGAACGCTGAAGCATCATCTTATGGAAATGGACAGAAACATCATCGAGCAAGCTTATGCCTTCTTTCATCAGAAACTGAAGGTCTATGAGCACAGCCCATCGGAAAGGGAGCGGGACCACATTGAAGACGTCATCGCCCGCTATGCCGATGTCATGTCGGCCAGCCTGTTTGCCGAGCTGTCCCGCGGAAACCAGTCTTTCCTCCATGAGCATACCACTTTCCGCCAGGACTTGAATTACGCGGTGGAAACCATGGCGAAATGGCTGCAGGTCCGCATCCGCCCCGCCCGCCCTGAGGATGCTGTTTTTCTAGCCCGCTGTATCATGGCCGGGATGCATTTCTATGACTTTGAAGAGGAATTGTCCGCCGACAACGCGGCAATCCTGGAGAATCTGACCTCCTGTGAGAAACGTCCGGATACACTTTACTCCTTCAGCCGTACCCGCGTGGCCGAAATAGACGGCAAAGCCGCAGGCGCCTTGCTGTCCTATCCCGGCAATCTGTATAAAGACTTGCGGGAAAGCACCTTCCAAGAGTATTGGCCTGGGTTCTTCACGCAGTTCGCCGACGACGACCCCGAGACAGACCCCGGCGAGTATTACCTGGATTCACTGGCCGTGTTGCCGGAGTATCGGGGAAGAGGAATCGGCCGCGCCCTTCTCAAAGACGGCATCCGGATAGGCCTGGACCTGGGTTACAAACAAATCGCCCTTGTCGCCGATGCCGACATGCCGCACCTGATCCGCCTCTATGAATCTGCCGGTTTTGTCCCGGCCGACCGTCGTCACGCCTTCGGCATCGATTTCCAACGGATGATCTACTCTGCATAGGCATTGTTCCCAGGTTTTGGGCTCAGGAAGCGGGAAAGGTATCTTGGACCTTTGGGCCAGGTGCGTGCGTATTACTCCGACAAGTAGATTTTGCTCGGCGCCAGCCCGAATTCGATTAAGTCTCTATTAAAAAATTCCTACCTTTGTAATAAACTTGGAATAAGCGATGAAAAAACTTCTTAGCATCATAAGTCTGATGAGTATCAGTATTATCGGCAGTGCACAGATTGACGTGCACTGCCACATGATTTCCAACGCTTACCTGGAGGCCGTGAAAGCCCACGGGATGGAGATGGACGAGGGCTTCCCCATTCCTGGATGGGATGCCGATGCACACCTGCAGTTCATGGACGAGGCCGGCATCCGGACCTCTGTCCTCACCATGCCCGCACCGCAGCCGTACTTCGGCGACGGAGCGGAGTCGGCCGCCATTTGCCGGAAATACAACGAAGAGGCCGCTGCGCTAAAGGCGCTCCATCCGGGCCGGTTCCTGTTCTGCGCAGCGCTGCCCCTTCCGAATGTGGAGCGGGCGCTGGAAGAGGCGAAATATGCCCTGGAAGTGCTTGGGGCCGATGGCGTTAAGCTCGCCTCCAACAGCTACGGGCAGTACCTCGGCGATCCCGAATTGGAGCCTCTGATGGCCTATCTCAATAGCCGGAAAGCCGTCATTATCACCCATCCGCACAAGCCGTCGGCCGCCAATGGCAAGCTGATCGCCGCCGTGCCCCTGGCTTCCTATGAGTACCTGGCGGAGACCACCCGGGCCATCCTGAACATGGTGGCGCACGATGTCCTGGTCCGCTATCCGGAGCTGAAAGTGGTAGTCCCCCACTGCGGCTCTTTCCTGCCCAATGCACTCCCCCGTTTCAAGGGTCTGCTGCCGGTGATGATCAATCAAGGCTATATGCAGCCGGTTGACGTGAATGCCAACATCTCCCGCCTGTACTTCGACCTCGCAGGCGCCGCCACGGACGATGTCATCGAGTCGCTCCTGACCATCACGGAGCCCTCCCATATCCTTTACGGCTCTGATTATCCCTATGTCGCCGCACCGGCGCTTGTCGGCGCTAAGAAATCCCTGGAAGCCAGACTTGCCTCCCACGGCCTGGATCCCGAGGATGTACTTTCCCGCAATGCCGCCCGCCTGTTCGGGACCGACATCCCGGTCCGGGAATATGGCGACAGGATTGTCCGCCTGGCAGAAATCGAGGTCTATCCCGACAAACTGGAGGAATACCTGGCCTTCGCGAAAGAGGTAGGAACGGTGTCCATGTCCGTCGAACCCGGCGTCATCGGCCTATTCTCCATGCAGGACAAGGCCAACCCTTGCAAAGTCTATATCCTGGAAGTCTATGCCGACAATGAAGCCTACCAGGCCCACCTCAAGACTGCCCATTTCAAGAAATACAAGGAGGGAACGGCCCAGATGGTCAAATCCCTCAAACTCATCGATACCAACCCTTTGGTTACCGCAACCCTGAATAAATCCGCCGTCCGATGAAACGACTATTAATACTATCTTTTTTGCTGACTTGTCTCACCATGAACGCACAAACTATGGATAATGCACTTACACCCCGTCGGCAGGGACTTGCCGTCATGGCGGCTCTGGAAGCCAAGGGCGACCAGGCCGGCCTGGAAAAGGCAGCGTCTGAAGCGCTGGATAATGGATTGACAATAAGCGAAGCCAAGGAAGCGCTTTCGCAGCTTTACGCCTACACCGGTTTTCCGCGCTCGCTCAATGCCCTGGGAACCCTTCAGCGTGTCCTGGCCGCGCGGCAAGCGGCCGGCATCCACGACGACCCGGGGAAAGAGGCCGACCCGCTTCCCGCCGATTATGACGCCCTGAAACAGGGTACGGCCGTGCAAACCCGCCTGACCGGCCAGCCTTTTGACTATAGCTTTGCTCCCGCCACAGATTACTACCTCAAAGCACACCTCTTCGGCGATATCTTCGCCCGCAACAACCTCAGTTTCGCCGACCGCGAGATCGTGACCGTCAGCGCCATCTCTGCCCTGCCCGGCTGCGAGCCGCAGCTCATCGCCCACGTCTCCGGCGCCCGCAACATGGGGGTAACAGATGCCGAGCTTCGCGCCTTACCCGCCCTGCTGGAGGAGAAGGTCGGCCTGGCCGAAGCAGAACGCCTGCGCGGTGCCCTTAAGGCTGTTCTGGGAGACGCTCGGTGACAGATGGCTCCTAAATAGAGAAGCTTCCGTTCGGGAATCCGGGCGGAAGCTTTTCTTTGGACCAACAGGAGCCGTGGCTTAGTAAGTGACGATGGGTTCCAGCTGTTTGGCCAGGTCGATGTACTTCTGGATTTCCTTCTCCACGGGAGTACGTTTGCACAGGTGCTTGGCCTCGTTCACTTCCAGCATCTTGGCGGCCAGGTTGGCGGCGTTGCGGTTGCGCAGTTCCTTGACGGTATCTACGCCGGCGGCCTCCAGCAGTTCGGAGAACTGAGGGCCGACGCCCTTGATACGGAACAGGTCTGCATGATTCACCCAGGTAAGGATGAGGTCTCCGCGGATGCCGGTCTTCTCTTCCAGTGCCTTGCGGCCCTTGGCGGAAGCGCCTTCTGCAAGAAGCTGGTCTACCGTTTCGATACCCGCACCGATGAGTTTCTCTGCGTACACGGGACCGATGCCCTGAATGTCGATGATTTTGTAAGTCATATACAATTGATTTTAAAGGTTATGTGCAAAATGGTCTCCCAAATATAAAAAAAATTACGGTAAAACGAAAATTTTTTCATATATTTGCAGAGTAACCTAAAAAAGATGGACCTTTACCCCTTGGACAGCGAAAAGATTTACTTTTCCTCAGACTACCTTACTCTGGAGTGCGAGGAAGGTCCGGTGAGTCTTAAAATTGGGGAATGGCTTCTGAAAGATCCGGTCCGCATCCACAAAATGGTGGTGAAGGAAAAAACCCTGAAAGTAGATCAACTGGAAGTCTTCGGGCCGCTGGTATCCAAGCTCAGAAGGGCGGACTATGAATATTACCGCCGGATTACGGGGCTCAAGATGGTCATCGATTTTCCCGGTTACACCTCGGAGGTAGAGGCCAAGATTCCCTACGACACAGACCCTATCGCCTTCTACAAATGGTGGCGCAAGGGCAAAAACGAGCACCGGGTATACCTCTCCCCCGCCTACCAGTTCAAACTGTTCCAGAAGGTATCTGTCATGGAACCCAAGGTCATGCTCAAAAAAGACATCGACTTTGTAAAAAATTTCTGATTATGACCCTGGAAGATATTCTCAGCGTCCCCACGGCTCCTTCGGCAGAAGAACTTGCACGGGACGTCTGGGACGACGACAATTGCCTGAATTACTCTGCCGACGGGAAGCGTCTGCTGGACGGAGAGAATTTCCCGTCGGAAGTCACTGTGAAAGAAGGATGTGAGATTATCTGTGACGGTGTGTTCGCCTTCCAGGACTACATGGCCGAGCGAAAAATCGGCGAAGAGATTCCCCTGGAAGAGCGTTCCTCTTTCCTGGAAAAGATCAAACTCCCGAACTCGGTCACCCATATCGGCGCGGGAGCTTTCGCCGAATGCGGGGAATTGGTTTCCCTGAAACTGCCCACCGGCCTTTTATGCATCGGCGACAGCGCTTTCGTAGACTGCTGGCAGCTGGAAAAGATTTCCCTGCCGTCGGGGACCCGCGTCATCGGCCCGTGTGCCTTCCAGGGTTGTATCAACTTGTACCAAGTGCGGCTGAACAAGGCGCTGGAGGCCATCGGAGAAGATGCCTTCGACGACTGTGAATCGCTGGAAACCATCCTGGTGCCCCGGGGCATGGCCGGACACTTCCGGAAACTCCTTCCCAAGTCCCTGCACAAATGCATTGAAGAATTATGAGCGGTCAGCGTTTTACCGTAGGAAAGGACAGCCCGCTGCTTTCCTATCTGTTCGAACTATACCCTACCCGGTCCCGTACCGGCGTCAAGAACCTGCTTTCCAAAGGGCAGGTTCTGGTCAATGGCAAAACCTGCACGGCCTTTGACCAGCCTCTGTTTCGGGGAGACACCCTGGAGGTGCTCGCAAAAGACGTTTCCATCGCCCGGGCCACCCGCTCCGACGCCATGGAAGAAGTCCTGAAGGCGGGCGTGAAGATTGTCTTCGAAGACGAGAATTACCTGGTGGTGGACAAACCCTCCGGCATGCTCTCCGTTTCTACGGCCCGGGGCAGCGCCGCCAAATCCGGCCACCGGGAGCAGACACTCTATGCCCTGCTGAACCAGTACGTGAAAGTCAGCGCCCGCATGCAGCGCAAGGAAGATCTCCTGGAAGGGAAAGAGCCGGACCGCTCCACGGCCAAAATCTGGATTGTGCACCGGATAGACAAAGGGACGTCGGGCCTGCTGGTATTCGCCAAAAACGAGCGCGCCAAAGACATCCTCCAGAGCAAATGGAAAGACCTGGTGGTGGAACGCAAGTACGTAGCTTTCCTGGAAGGACAGCTGGAAAAGCCCCAGGGCGCCATCCAAAGCTGGCTGGTAGAGAATCCCAAATCTCTGAAAATGAACTCCTTCCAAAACGAAGTGAAAGACGGCCAACTGGCCATCACCCACTATAAGCAACTGGGCGCTTTCCGCCGGGGACACAACCTGTACACCCAGGTGGAGTTCTCCCTGGAGACCGGCCGGAAAAACCAGATCCGCGTCCATGCGGCCGATATCGGCCATCCCATCGCCGGCGACCAGAAATACGGCGCCCAGACAGACCCTGTCCGCCGCCTGGCCCTGCATGCCTCCACGCTGGTTTTCCGCCACCCTTTTACCGGAAAAATCGTTAAAACCCATTCCCCGCTCCCCGATATTTTCAAGCGATTCGAACCATGGAATTAGTCAATATCCCCTCCCTGGACATCCAGCTCGCCTCCGCCGTCATTGCACCGGAGTCGCCCCGCGCCGCCGTCGTGCTCATCCACGGCATGGCGGAGCATAAAGAACGCTACTTCCCCTTCATGACCTACCTGGCCGAAAAAGGCTTTGCCTGCGTGATCCCCGATTTTCGGGGTCACGGGGCCTCTGTCCCCTCCGAGGCCGATTTGGGCTATTTCGGCAAAAAAGGCCGTTCCAAGGTGATCGAGGATGTCTTGAGTGTGGTCCAGTGGACCCGCAACCGCTATCCCGGCCTTAAACTGTTCCTCTTCGGGCACAGCATGGGCTCGCTGATTGTCCGTTGCTTCGCCAAGGAGTACGACGCCCAGATCGACGGCCTCATGGTCTGCGGCAGTCCCTCCCGCAACGGGGCTGCTGGAATTGGCATTTTCCTCACCCGCGTCATCGGCCTTTTCAAGGGCGAACGCTACCGCTCCCCTATGCTGGAGAACATGTCCACCGGCGCATACGGGAAGAAATTCAAGGGAGAGGCGCTCACCAACGCCTGGCTCTCGACCAACAAGGCCAACGTCCAGGCCTACAACAACGACCCGCTCTGCGGGTTCCGCTTCACGGTGAACGGTTACCGGGTCCTGCTGCAACTGCTTCGGGACACCTACGCTGAAAAAGGCTGGACGGTCGCCGCTCCCAAACTGCCGGTCCACTTCATCTGTGGGTCTGAAGACCCTTGTATCGGCTCGCTCAAGAAGTTTGCCAGTGCAGTGTCCTTCATGCGCAGCCGTGGCTACACCACGGTGACCAGCAAGGTCTATCCCAAAATGCGCCACGAAATCCTGAACGAACTGGGGAAGGAAGATGTCTGGCGCGACGCGGAACAGATCTTAAGCAATTGGTTATGAATATCTTCGCCCGCACCGAGCGTCTGGTAGGGGCCAACGGCATGAAAAGGATCGCCGCTGCCAAAGTGATCCTTTTCGGCGTAGGCGGCGTGGGCAGCTGGTGCGCGGAAGCGCTGGTGCGCAGCGGTATTTCCCGCTTAACCCTGGTCGATTCCGACTGCGTAGACGAGACCAACATCAACCGGCAGCTGATGGCCACCACCCGGACTGTCGGGAAGGTGAAAGTGGATGTGCTCCGGGAAAGGCTGCTGGAAATCAATCCGGAAGCCGACATCACCGCCATCCGGGCCGTTTATTCGGCCGAAACAGCCGCATCTTTCGAACTGGAGCAGTACGACTACATCCTGGACGCCATAGACTCCCTAAAAGACAAAATGGACCTGATGCTCCGCGCCTCGGAGCTGGACGGGACGTTGTTTTCGGCCCTTGGCGCCGCGCTCAAACTGTCTCCGGACGGCGTGAAAGTGGCCCCGTTCGACCAGGTCAGCGGCTGCCCGCTGGGAGCCGCCCTGCGAAAGAAGATGCGACGGGAGAAAAAGTGGCCCGCCAAGCCTTTCCTCTGCGTGTACGACGCCGAGGTGCTTCCCAACCTGGGCCCGGACATGGAGCCTGTGCCCGGGAAAGCCGTCATCAACGGTACCCTGGCGCATATAACCGGTATTTTCGGGTTTACACTGGCCGGCCTGGTTATCCAAGACATTCTGGGCAAATCCCCTTCAGAAGGTAACTGACCGAATCTTGCCGGAAACCTTCGGGGACAGGAACCGCAGGGACCGGCGTATCTTCCAGACAATAGGTTTTATGACAGCGCGTGCAGTAAAAATGCACATGCACGTCGTCGTCGTGGTCCCGGGCATGGGAGTGGCAAAGCTCATAGCGCACCCCGTCGCCGCTGTCTTCCAGCACATGCACCAAATGGGCTTCCCGGAACAAGGACAGCGCCCGGGAGATGTTGCTCTTGTCAATCGTTTCCAGGGTGGTTTCCAGTTCTGTCAGCGACAGCGGCCGGCCTGCCTTTTCCAGCGCCTTCACAATCAGGAGCCGGTTGGCCGTAGGTTTTATTCCGTGATGTTCCAGCAAATGTTCCATAGCGCAAAGATAACAAGGGACTCCCGCCTGGTCAATCCCTAAAAATAGCTACAGCAGCTCTTCCAGCAGGGCCTTGCAGTGCCCGGGGACAATGATATGGTGATTGCCGATGGGATCTGTCAGGAAATAGCGGGCATCCCGCGGGCTGAGCCGGAGCATGACCTGGGTGCGGCACAGGTTGTCTTCGTACTGGTTGTAAAGCAGTTCTCCCTCAGCCGCAAAATGGCGGTCCAGGGAGCCGGAGACCTTGAAAACAGTAACGGGACCTTCCGGCAGTTCACCATGGATGCCCACGCCGATTCCGGACTCGAAATGCGTATCATATTGCCAGGAGGTGACCATATTCAGCGGAACGGTGCAGTGGGCCATGAGCAGTTCGCCGCTTTCCGTATCTATCCGGGCCGGATTGGCCTGAAAGCCCGTGAAACCGGTAAGGGCCTCTGCCACCATCATAGACAGCAGTGCCGGCACATCGCCTTCGCAGGCGGCCGGAATGCCGTCCGCGTTGAAAGATGCCAAGGCCAGGCAGCCGGTATTGCCCACGGCGGTAAGCAGGTCGAAGCAGCGAAGCGTGAACGCACTCAGCTGATAACGGGCGATCAGGGCCTCCAGCGCATGATAAATCCGGGTAGCACCCGGATAGGCGCTGCGCACGTTGCTTGCCATGGCTTCCTCTTGTGGAGCCTCGTTGGCAGGGGCTTTCCCTATTTCCTGAAGAAGCTCTTCCATGGGGACTTCCACCAGGCGGGCCCCCAATTTGTCCATGATGGCCGTGGGCTTGGCCTGGCTGGCAATGAGCCAGTCAGACGGCTGGCCGATCACCCCGATCCGCGCTCCCCGGAGCTTCTTCCGCGCCCGGGCAGCCGTTTCCAGCACCTGGACCCGCTGTCGGAGATAGGATTCGTTTCCGTGCAGTACTTCCCCTTTCAGCCCCTGCTGTCTCAGATACGAGAGAATCTCCAGCGAAGCCGCCAGGGAATTGCTCTTTCCGGAAGTGAGCAGGTAATAGCGTTCCGTTCCCCGGGCCAGCATTTCCGGCAGAAGGGATTTGAAAATACCTTCCGCCCCCCCGGTCCGGACATAGATCAGATCCAGGTCATGCGTGCCGAAATCGGAGAAATCGGCGCCGCGAAAGTCAAAACCGCCCTGGGGAAAAACGCTTTGCAGGAAGGCGTCGCTCATGCGGGAGACGCTGGCCTCATCGTGCAGGGAGGAAGTAAGGGTATAGACGGCAATATTCATACAACGAAAAAAGGGAAAGCTGATTACATCGCACCGCTACGACCTCCTACCCTTGCT
>CAMHST010000051.1 GCA_946187865.1 uncultured Bacteroidales bacterium | reverse complement strand
GCGTGCCCGTGGGCGAGGAATTCATCCCCTGCATCGAGCAGTACGAGAAAGACGTAACTTCCAAACGATAAGTCATGAACCTCATTATCGGATTATTGATCATAGCTGTTGGGGCATTCTGCCAGTCCAGCAGCTATGTTCCTATCAACAAGATCAAGAAATGGAGCTGGGAGAGCTACTGGATCATCCAGGGCGTCTTCGCCTGGCTTCTGTTCCCGCTTGTGGGCTCGCTGCTGTCCCTGTCCGGAACCGGCGGCAGCTTCTCCGACCTGCTGGGCATGATGAACGCCAACCCCAAGGACACCTGGCTCACCATCCTGTTCGGCGTGCTCTGGGGCGTGGGCGGCCTCACCTTCGGCCTCAGCATGCGTTATCTGGGCGTGGCCCTGGGACAGAGCATCGCCCTGGGCACCTGCTCGGGCCTGGGTGCCATCCTGGGTCCGGTATTCACCGGAAAAACCGGTGACCTCACCAGCGCCGTGATCATCGGCGTGGTGGTCACCCTCATCGGCATCGCCATCATCGGCGTGGCCGGCTGGATGAAGTCCGCCGCCCTGCCGGAAGAGCAGAAGAAAGAGGCCGTGAAGGACTTCAACTTCGGCAAGGGCCTGTTCGTGGCTGTGCTGGCGGGCTTCATGAGCGCCTGCTTCAACATCGGCCTCAGCTTCGGCGACGGCCTGTACCTGGAGGGCACCAAGCCCATCTTCCAGACGCTGCCCGCCACCATGCTGGTCACCTTCGGCGGTTTCCTCACCAACGCCTGCTACTGCTTCTTCCAGAACAGCAAGAACAAGACCTGGGGGGATTACAAACAGGGCTCCCTGTGGGGCAACAACCTCCTGTTCTGCTGCCTGGCCGGCCTGCTCTGGTACAGCCAGTTCTTCGGCCTGTCCCTGGGCAAGGGTTTCCTCACGGACTACCCGGTGCTCATCACTTTCAGCTGGTGCATCCTGATGGCGCTGAACGTCGTGTTCTCCAATGTCTGGGGCATCATCCTCAAGGAATGGAAGGGCGTGTCCCGCAAGACTGTCGCGGTGCTTGTGACAGGAATTATTGTTTTGATAATCAGTACGTTTTTACCTCAGTTATTATAAAGGATGAGTATTTTAGACAGCCGGGCCACCCTGAAGGCCCGTATCGACAGCGTGGCCGAAGTGGCCGGATATCTTTGGCAAAAAGGCTGGGCCGAGCGCAACGGCGGCAATATTACCGTGAATGTAACGGACTTGGTAGATGGGCAGATGCGGTCGCTTCCGGCCTTGGGTGCGCCTAAGCGGGTGGGTACAGCCGTTCCGCACCTGGCCGGGCAGTGGTTTTACTGCAAGGGAACGGGCAAACGCATGCGGGATCTCGCCCGTGCGCCCATGGACAACGGCGCCATCATCCGCGTGCTGGAAGACGGTCTGCAGTATGAGATTGTGGCCGACCGGGAAGTGCTTCCCACCTCTGAACTTCCGTCCCATCTGCTGGTCCACGACCGGATGGCGGCCAAAGGCACTCCTTGCGGCGCAACGCTCCATACCCATCCCATCGAATTGGTGGCCTTGAGCCACAGCCGGCGCTGGCTGGAAAAAGATGCCGCTTCACGGATGCTCTGGTCCATGATTCCGGAAACCAAGGCCTTCTGTCCCCGCGGGCTGGGCGTGGTACCGTATATGCTCCCGTCCAGCGTGGACTTGGCCCAGGCTACGCTGGACACCCTGGAAGAAGGCTACGATGTGGTCCTTTGGGAAAAACACGGGGTCTTTGCGGTGGATACAGACATTATGTCGGCCTTCGACCAGGTGGACGTGCTCAATAAGTCTGCCCTTATCTATCTGGCCGCCAAAGGCATGGGCTTTGAGCCGGAAGGAATGTCGGATGCCCAGATGAAGGAAATGAGCGCTGCGTTCGGACTTCCGAAGTAAAATCCGTATATTTACAGGCTGAAACTAATTTTGTCTGTTATGTACGATCTTGCAATCATAGGCGGCGGCCCCGGGGGATACGTGGCTGCCGGACGTGCCGGAAAAGCCGGCCTTTCCGTGGTCCTTTTCGAGAAGAGAGAACTGGGCGGGGTATGCCTGAACGAGGGCTGCATCCCTACCAAAACGCTGCTTTACAGTGCCAAGGTTTACGATTATTCCCGCCACGCAGACAAATACGGTGTCAAGGTGGAGGCTTCCTCCGTCGACTTCGGCGCCATTTTCAAGCGCAAGGAGAAAGTGGTGAAAAAGCTGGTGGGTGGCGTGAAGGTCCAGATGCGGGATGCTGCGGTGGAAGTGGTGAAAGCCACTGCCGTGGTCAAAGGCCGGACCGAAGCGGGTATCCTCCTTGAAAGCGACGGCAAGGAGTTCCAGGCCAGGAACCTTCTTGTCTGCACGGGTTCGGAGGCAGCCGTTCCGCCTATCCCCGGTCTCCGCGAGGGTCTTGCCCAGGGAACGGTGGTGACCAACCGGGAAATTCTCTCCCTGGGTGCGCAGCCTGCCTCGCTGGTGATTATCGGCGGCGGCGTAATTGGGATGGAGTTTGCGAGCTTCTTCAACAGCATCGGGACCCAAGTGACTGTGATCGAGATGCTTCCCAAGATTCTGGGCCCCCTGGACGACGAGATTTCCGCCATGCTGCAGGCGCAGTACCAGAAAAAAGGCGTGGAATTCCACTTGGGCTGCAAGGTCGTGGCCGTGGAAGGAAACGACGTGGTCTATGAAGATGCGGAAGGGAAGACCTGCCGTGCCGGCGGAGAAAAAATCCTGGTTTCCGTAGGCCGGAGGGCCAACATCCAGGATATCGGCCTGGAGAATATCGGCGTAGAACTGGCCCTGAATCCCGCCGGCCGTCCCTGCGGCATCAAGGTAGACGACAAGATGCGCACCAGCGTCCCGGGTGTGTATGCCGCCGGCGACGTCACTGGTTTCTCCATGCTGGCCCATACCGCCTCCCGCGAGGCAGAGGTTGCCGTGAACACCATTCTGGGTAAGGCGGACCAAATGCGCTACAATGCCATTCCGGGCGTGGTCTATACCAATCCGGAGGTGGCCGGGGCGGGCATGACCGAGGCCGAGGCAGCCGCCAAAGGCCTGGATTATACCGTGCTTAAGCTTCCCATGGCCTTCAGCGGCCGATTCGTGGCGGAAAACGAGCGGGGAGAGGGACTGTGCAAACTGGTTGTGGACAAGGCCGGTCATAAACTGCTGGGTGTCCACATGCTGGGAAACCCTTGCTCGGAGCTGATTTTCGGCGCCTGCATGGCTATTGAGCAGGGAATGAGCGTGGACCAATTCAAGGAAGTGGTGTTCCCGCATCCGACAGTTTCCGAAATCATGAAGGAAACGGCCTTTACTTTGCCAGCGGAATAAGGATCTTGTACGTTTTGCCGCTTTTATTGGTAAGGTGGCTGTCCCGGAGCCAGAGATTGGCCTCCTTGAGGGCGGCGAACGTGACGCCGTGCTCAAGGGCGAAGTCTACGAGGGAGGGGATGGCGTCGGTAACCGTGACGGTTTCGCGGTAACGGAGGGGCGGATACATGTCTTCGCCGGCCACCCGGAAACCGAAAGCCTCGGGGTTCTCGAAGAACATCTTGCAGGCTAGCAGGCGGAACATGTAGCGGGAGGTTTCCTCTTTGAGCCAGAGTTCCAGGGCCGACGACTGCTTTTGCTCTGCCAGGCGGGCCGCTATGCCGCCCTGGCCGGCGTTGTAACTGGCTGCCACCGTCATCCAGTCGCCGAATTTGCGGTACGCATCTTTGAGGAAGGCGCAGGCCGCCAGGGTTTCTTTTTCGATGTTGAACCGTTCGTCCACCTCTGCGCTCACTTCCAGCTTGTAGGTGGCGGCGGTGGCCTTGGTAAACTGCCACAGGCCGGAGGCGCCGGTAGTGGAGACGGCTTTGGGGTCCAGGTTGCTCTCGATGGCCATCAGGTATTTCAAATCCTCCGGAAGCCCCTGTTCTTTGAGCACGGGGACGATGAGGGCAAACATGCGCCGGCTCCGCTTGAGCATGAGCGTGGAATTGGTGTGCATATTGGTGAAGGCGATGAGTTCCCTGTCCAGCCGCTCGCGGAAATCTTGCCGGTCCAGGCGGATGGTTTCTCCGGCAAAGACCATTTTGTCGGGAACGGAGGGAGCCTGCGGATGGAGGGACTGGGCCTGCAGTCCCAGGGACAAGGCGGTAAAAAACAGGGTTATGGCCAGGACAAACGCTTTTTTCATGCAATAATCATTTCCCCGAAGGTACAAAAAATACGGTGAAATATTGCAGGAAAAATGTCAATTCATTAAATTTGTACGCTTTGAGCGAAAATATTATAACACGTAATAACATGAATCTGAAAGACAACAAGTACGCGCAGTTCTATCTCTGCCGCGAAATGATGGACACCATCCAGACCATCCGCCAGTTCAACCCCGCCGATGCAGACTTTATCGTGGAGTCGGCCAAAAAGACGGGACACATCCTCTTCTCCGGAGAAGGCTCCAGCCGCATCATGCCGGCCAAGAACGCCATCCGGAAGGCCATGAAGTGGGGCGTAGATACCATGGTGCATACGGAAGGTTCCCATCAGGCCTGCGAGTACGACCTGAGCAAGTATACGGTCCTGTGCGACTCCAACTCCGGCCGCACCAAGGAGACCCTGCTGCTTGCCAACCAGCTCAAGGCCGCCGGTCACAAGGAATTCTTCGGCGTTACCGCCAACGAGGGCACCCCGCTCTCCGAGGTATGCGTGAAAACCCATGTGCTGGGCTGCGGCTGGGAAGAGGCTGTGGCCGCTACCAAGAGCGTCGCGGAGCAGGCCCTGCTGTTCGAAACCGTGATCTGGAAACTTGCCGGCAAGGACATCACCCCTGAGATCGGCCCGCTTGCAGAGAAGGTGGAGAAAGCGCTCACCCTGGAAATCCCCGCAGAGATTGTGGAATGGGCCCGTGGCGCCAAGACCATTTACTTCGCCGGCCTGAACGACGGCGTCACCGAGGAACTCACTCTGAAGACCAACGAAATCACCCGCCGCAAGTCCGACTTCCTGGAGGGGACCTACGCCCTCCACGGCCCGGAAGAGGTGATGGAAGACGGCGACATCGTGTTCGTGGTGAACCCCATCGAAAGCGAATATGCCAAGTACCAGACTGTGTTCAATGGTGCCCACGTGCATGTGGTGGCCCTGGATACCAAGCAGACTCCCTTCACCACCATCGTCGTCCCGGATGCCGGTGAGCTGCAGGGCTATGTGTACCTGTGCGCCGGCTGGAACCTCCTTGTGGAGATTGCCAGCGCCGACGGCATCAATCTGGACAAGCCGGTGCGCGCCCGCAAGGTAGGAAACGAGATGTAGTTTTCTTCCTGAAGAATTTGTCAAGGGGGCTGGCCTTTCGGCCGGCCCTCGTTTTGTTTCATGGACCGGCTCTCCCGTCTTTTTTCAGTGGAATCTTTTTCTTAAATTTGTAAGAATCAAACCAGCCATACATGAAACGAATTCTCAGCACCCTATCCATCCTGCTGGTGACAGGCGCCTTGGCCTGGGCCGGCACTTCCGTCAGGGACCTCCGGGTCCAGCACAGCGACCATCCCCTTTCTGTGGAGGACAGGCATCCCGTCTTCAGCTGGCGGATGGATTCCGATGTGAAAGGCCAGAAACAGACGGCCTATCGGCTGTCCGTCATCCGAGAAGCGGACGGCAGCGAGCTTTGGAATACGGGCAAGGTGCAGAGCGACCGCTCCATCGACATCCCCTATCAGGGCGTAGCGCTGCAGGCGGAAAAAGGCTATACCGTGAACCTGACCGTCTGGGACAAGGATGGAAAGGAATACACGCAGACCACCCGCTTCGAAACGGACATCATGAACCCGCGGATCAGCGCCTGGAACGGGGCGGACTGGGTGGGCCTCAGGCAGGGCAGACTGGACGCTGCCTCCCAGGTCCTCTTTGAAATCCAGACCGGCTTCACGCTCCGCAAGGGCGACGTGGCCTCCCTAGTGCTGGGCGCCGACGATTTCCGCCTGCGCAACGCTTTCCTGAACGATTTCGGCACGCAGAGCCCCGAGAATTACATCAAGGTGGATTTCGACTTCGGCAAGAAGGAAATCCGCATCTTCCGCGTGGGATACTACAAGGAAGACAAGGCCGATGTCCCCGTGATCGTCGTGAACAAGGCCAACTATCCGGAGAGCAACCTGGAAGAAGTCTTTGCCGCCAGGGAAAAGGCCGGCAAGCACGATGTGAGCATCGTGGTGGAAGCCAGCCAGGTCAGCTTTGTCCTGGACGGGAAGGATGTGGTCAGTGCTCCCCCTCGCAGGCGCGGGTTCCCCGGTGGAGGCATGTTCTCCGTGGGCATGATGGGGGGCAGCCGGCGGATGGCGTCCAACTTCACCCTGAACAAACTGGGCGGTGGCGGAAACTATCCGTCCTTCCCCAACCTGAACTCCGTGGGCTTCGCCGCCGCTCCCGGCACGGAAGTGGTCTATTCCGGATACAAGATCCTGAATGCGGGACAGAGTGAAGACCGCGTGGTCTTCTGCCCGCATCACGGCCCCGGATATTCCATCTTTGAAGGCAAGCCCGGTATCGCCGTAAACGGAAAGGAAATCACCGTCTCAAACCCCGGCAGCAAGGAAATCGTCTCCTATGCCGATCCCAGTTACGGCGCTGAGACCATGCTCCGCACCGAATTCACCCTGGGCGACAAGAAAGTGAAGAGCGCCCGTCTGTATGCATCGGCCATGGGCGTTTACAGCCTGTTCCTGAACGGGAAAAAGGTAGGGGAGGATTGGTTCGCCCCCGGCGACAGCCAGTACCGCGAAACCATCTGCTACCAGACCTATGACGTAACCGATATGCTCCGGGACGGCCGCAATGCCCTGGGCGCCGAGCTGGCCCCCGGCTGGTACACCGGCTACATGACCTTCACCGTGGGCAACTACAATTTCTTCGGCGATTATGAGGCCCTGCTTTCCCGCCTGGTGGTCACCTACGAAGACGGCGCCAAGGACATCTTCGTCTCCAACCCCAGGGACTGGAAGGCCTTCAAGGACGGCCCCGTGCGCAGCGGCAGTTTCTTCCAGGGAGAGCGCTACGACGCATCCAAGGAGGTGGAAGGCTGGAAAGAAGCCGGCTTCGACGACAGCGCCTGGGCCCCCGCTCAGGTCATTGAAAAGCGAGACTGGATGGATTTCGACATCGTGGCCCGCTACGACGAGCCTGTCCGCCTCCGCGAAACCCTGACCGCGCAAAAGCTTATGCCTACCTTCAGCAAGGACAAGCACACCTACATCTACAACATGGGCGTGAACATGGTGGGAGTCCCTTCCGTCACCATCCCTGCGGGCTGGCTCAAGAAAGGCGACCAGGTTGTCCTGGCCTATGGCGAGCAGGTGTATCCCGGCCTCAAGGGCGACAAGAAAGAGTACGTAGAGCGTTTCGGGAAAAAGGGCCGCGGCGTGGCCGGGCAGCTACTGTTCGAGACCAACCGGGCCGCCATGGACATGGACATCTATATTGCCGACGGAAGTGAAGCGGTAACCATCCGGCCGTCGGCTACTTACCGCGGGTATCAGTACGTGCAGGTAACCCTGCCCTCGCACGAAGGACCGCTCCCGCTGGAGAATGTGAAGGGCCTGGTACTTTCCTCTTCGGAGATTCCTACGGGCCGATACGTGGCCACCACCTCCGACAGCCGCACCGGCACCCTGGTGAACCAGCTGTTCAAGAACATCCAGCGCAGCCAGCTGGGCAATTTCTTCACCATCCCCACGGACTGCCCCCAGCGCAACGAGCGGATGGGCTGGACGGGGGATGCCCAGGCCTATACCCGCACCGGCATCTACAATGCCAACACCCAGAATTTCTACCGCCAGTGGATGGTGGCCCTGAGGGCCGACCAGGGCGTAGGAAATGACACCGAGGTGCCCGGCGGCATCGGCTCCACCGTGCCCACTTACAACCGCACCGACGATCCGTCCTTCGCTACCGGAACCACCTGGGCTGCAGCCGTTTGCCAGGTGCCCTGGCAGATGTACATCCAGTATGGCGACACGCAGGTCATTCGGGAGAACATGGAAACCATGATGGACTGGCTCAATGGCATGGCCTTCTACAAGACCAGCGACGAGTATCCGTACCTGTCGGCCAAGGCAACGGGCCTGGCAGACTGGCTGGCCCTGGACAACCGTACCCCGGCAGACCTGGTGAACAATGCCATCTACATCTACATGATGGAGGTGACCGCCATCATGGCCGAAGCCATCGGCCGGGACGACTATGCCGCCACCCTGCGGGAGCGTCACGAGAAGGCCAAGGCCGACTGGAACCGCGCTTACGTAGATCCGGCTACCGGCCAGACGCGGGACTTGAAAGGCCAGCCGGTACATACCCAGGCATCCTATGCCACTCCGCTGAATTTCAACTGCTTCTCCGATGAGAACAAGACCAGGGCAGCGGCTCACCTGGCCGCCCTGGCCGCCCATCCGGGCGACAGCTTTAAGCCCTGGACTATCACTACCGGCTTTTCCGGCACCCCGAACATCCTGCCGGCTCTTACGCGCAGCGGCTATGTGGAAGAGGCTTTCAGGATGATCACCTGCACGGACTTCGCCTCCTGGCTGTATCCCGTGACCGAGGGCGCCACTTCCGTGTGGGAGCGCTGGAACTCCTACGACAACGCCTTCTCGGATCCTTCCTCCAACAGCATGAACTCCTTCAACCACTTCGCCCTGGGTGCCGTGGGCCAGTGGATGTACGAATTCCAACTGGGCATCACCACCGACCATGGCAAGGGGGTTCCCGGCGGCTACCAGCACTTTGTGCTCCAGCCTAATGCCGCAGGCATCTATACTTCCCTGGAAGGCAGTTATGAGTCCAACTACGGTACCATCAAGAGTGCCTGGAAGGCGGACAAGGGCAGGATGACCGCCTACAAGGCTACCGTCCCGGCCAACACCACCGCCACCGTGTATCTTCCCGTGGCCGACTCCGTGAAGGACGGATCCGCCTGCGAAGGCGCCGCCTTCAAGGGCTTCACCACCCGCAACGGCCGGCGCGCGGCCTGCTACGAGCTTGTGGCGGGCACCTATGAGTTTTCTATCGGCAGTACAGTTACGGTGAGATAAGCCCCGTTACAAGGCTTTTCCCTGGGTCATGTCCCGGTAGTCGGAAGGGGTCATTCCCGTCACCCGGCGGAAGGCCGTGAAGAAGTAATCGTAATTGTCGAACCCCATGTCGTACGCTATCTGTTTTACAGGTAGCGTACTGTTGGTCAGGGCCTCCTTGACCTTGGAGAAACGGATTTCCTGGATGTATTTGGCCGGGGAGAAGCCGGTGTATTCCTTGAAGATTTTCCGGAAGTTGGAGTAGCCCATGCACAGGCGGGCCGCCACCTGCTCGGCCGAAATGGTGCGGAACTGCTCGGAAATAAGGATCTTGGCGCGGCTGATTTGTTCGGCCACCTCGGAGAAGGTCTCCCGGCGGTTGTAGTAGATGGACTGCCCCAGCAGGTGGGTGACGATGCCCATCAGGCGCTGCTGGAAGCCCGAGGCCTGTTCCGACGCCGTCCGGATGGCTTCTGCATACAGGCTGACGAGGTCTTCGTGCAGGCCGATCCGGGCAACCGGGCGTTCCCGGGAGAAAAAGCCGTTCTTCTCCCAGTCTTCCATGAGGGCGCCGTTGAAACCGATCCAGTATTCAGTCCAGCCGGTGGACGGATTCGGCCTGTAGGTGTGCCATTCTCCCGGGAACAGCAGAAAGAGGCTGCCCCGGGTGAGCGGGACCTTGTGCGGAACGCTTTTGCTGCGGAAATAACCTTCCCCTTCCGTGATGTAGAGCAGCTGGTATTCCTGGAGCACCCGCCCGCGCTCTTCCGTGAACAGATAGCGGGAAGGATGGCCGGTGGGCGGATAAGGTTCGCCCGCACCGATGGTCTGCGTCCCTACCGAGTTGACGGCCAGCCCCCAGAGGAGGTCGCTTTTGTTGATGGCCAGGTATTTCAGGTGAATGTTGTCGCTCATGCTTGGGATTCGGTTGTCGGACTTTGGCAAAAATGCAAGTAAAGTGTCAAAATCCGTGTTAACTCAGTGACAAAGATAAGAACACTTGTTGTAAAAAACATAGTTTTCGTAATAAAAAGAATGGTGCGGGCAGCAAAGTTGTTTCGCCACGCTTTGCCGGATTCGAAAGATAAATGGCGCTATTTTGCGAATGGACAAAAAGTGTTAACTTTGCTGAATCCATCGGCACACAAACCAAACCATCTACTGATATGAAAAAGACCATCGGCATTTTTGCCATCGCTATCCTGACTGGGGCTGCAGTTTCCTGCGGCCCCAAGTGGCAGGAAGAAGCCCGTGACGGCTACAATCTCATTACCCAGAAAGGCGGCCAGACCCTCGGGTATAGCCCCGCTTCCGGCATCCAGATCCTGACCAAGGGCGGATATGCGTTCAAAGACCTGAACCGCAACGGAAAGGTGGATGTGTACGAAGACTGGCGCAAAGACCCGCTGGAGCGGGCCAAAGACCTGGCTTCCCAGCTCACCGTCGATGAAATCGCCGGCATGATGCTCTACAGCGGCCACCAGGCCATCAACGGCCCTGAAATCACCGAGGCCCAGCAGAAGTTCCTCAAAGAGGATAACCTCCGCGCCGTGCTGATGACCCGTGTATCCTCTCCGGCCGATGCCGCCAAGTGGAACAACAATGTGCAGGCTTTCGTGGAAGGCCTTGGCCACGGTGTTCCCGCCAACAACTCCTCCGATCCCCGTCATGGCGCGCAGGCTACGGCCGAGTTCGACGCCGGCAACGGCGGCACCATCTCCATGTGGCCTTCGTCCCTGGGCATGGCCGCTACCTTCGACCCTTCCCTGGTAGAGGAGTTCGGACAGATCGCTTCCAAGGAATACCGGGCCCTGGGCATTGCCACGGCCCTGTCTCCGCAGATTGACTTGGCCACGGAGCCGCGCTGGAGCCGTTTCAGCGGCACCTTCGGCGAGGATCCGGACCTGGATACGGACATGGCCCGCGCCTATGTGGACGGCTTCCAGACCTCCGAAGGCAATGCAGAGGTCAAAGACGGCTGGGGCTTCGAGTCGGTGAACGCCATGATCAAGCACTGGCCCTCCGGCGGCCCCGAGGAAGGCGGCCGTGACGCCCATTACAGCTATGGCAAGTATGCCGTCTATCCCGGCAATAACCTCGCCACCCATATCCGTCCCTTCGTGGAGGGTGCCCTGAACCTGAAGGGCAAGACCAAGATGGCATCGGCCGTCATGCCTTATTACACCATCTCCTACAACCAGGATCCCTCCGGCGTCAATGCCGGCAACAGCTATAACAAATACATCATCACGGACCTGCTCCGCAACAAATATGGCTTTGAAGGCGTGGCCTGCACCGACTGGAACATCACCAAGGACTATTCCAGCGTAGAAGCCTTTGAGGGCAAGTGCTGGGGCATGGAAACCCTCACCGAGAGCGAGCGCCACTTCAAGGTGCTGGAAGCCGGCGTAGACCAGTTCGGCGGCAACAATGAGAAAGGACCCGTGCTGTACGCCTACCAGATGTGGGTGGAGAAATATGGGGAGAAGAGCGCCCGCGAGCGTTTCGAGGTCTCTGCCGTGCGCCTGCTGATGAACAGCTTCCGCACCGGCCTGTTCGAAAACGCTTACCTGGATCCGGAAAAGACCGCGGAGATTGTGGGCAAGCCGGAATTCATGGAGGCCGGTTACAAGGCCCAGCTCAAGTCCGTGGTCATGCTCAAGAACCACGGAAACGTGCTGCCCAAACAGGGTAAGCTCAAAGTTTACATTCCCCAGTACTACCAGGCGCCCCGCCAGAGTTTCTTCGGCGGTGCGGCCACGGAAGGTCGGTGGGTGGATCCCGTCTCCGCGGAAATGGTGAACAAGTATTACGAGAAGGTGGACAGCCCCAAGGAGGCCGACTTTGCCCTGGTCTTTATCAACGAACCCGCTTCCGGCAGCGGCTACAGCGTGGCCGACCGGGAGAAAGGCGGCAACGGCTATGTCCCCATCAGTCTGCAGTACAGTGATTACACGGCAACCTATGCCCGTGAGACCAGTATCGCCGGCGGCGACCCGCTGGAGGATTTCACCAACCGCAGCTATAAGGGGAAGAGCGTGACCACCGGCAACAAGTCCCACATGCAGCTGGTGCGGGATACCCGCAAGGCCATGGGCTCCAAACCGGTGATTACGGTGGTGAGCATCTCCAAGCCCATGGTGATGAGCGAGATAGAGCCCTACACGGATGCCATCCTCCTCTCTTTCGGCGTGCAGAACCAGGCTATCCTGGAAACGGTCTGCGGCACCAACGAGCCTTCCGGCCTGCTGCCGATGCAGCTCCCCGCCAACATGAAAACCGTGGAAGAGCAGTTCGAAGACGTGCCCCGTGACATGGAGTGCCATGTAGATACCGACGGCAACGCTTACGACTTTGCCTTCGGCCTCAACTGGTCCGGTGTCATCAATGACGACCGCGTGCAGAAATACCGCTGATGCATTCCCTATTTGTGGGGATTGCCGGAATCTTCCCGGAGATCTAACTTTGCATTTTATGAAAAAACTTCTGCTTTTTGCGGTCATTGCGGCCGTTTTCGGAGGTGCTTCCGTTGTGAGCACCTCCTGCGGGGGCCGCGCATCGGGCAATACCGACACCCTCCGGATCAATACTACGGAGATGACCAGGGACATTATCGGCTTCAACGGCCCCACACCCGTAGAAATTACGGTGGTCAAGGGGGTGATTACCGCCATCCAGCCTCTTCCCAACCAGGAAGGCCCCGGCTACATGCGACTCATCCGGGAATCCGGCTTCTTTGACAAGCTGAACGGGAAAACCCTGGAAGAGGCCAGTGCCGTCCAGCTGGATGCCGTCACCGGTGCCACCTTCTCCTCCAAGGCGTTGATCCAGAATATCCAGGCCGGCCTGGAAGCCGGGAAGAAATGATTGGGACCGGTGTGCGACGTATCGGGTCCGACGGCCAAAAAAGAAGATTTGGCCAAACATCTTGAAGATTGTGAGAAGACAGAATCCGGTATTGTCCCTACCTTTGTCCCGGTTAAATGAGTTAATGGTATTGGTAATGGATCTTGGTACCGTCAGTGAACGCTGTCGGTACCATTTTTCTTTGTATACGGGCCGATGCGGCCAGGGGCGGCCTGTCGGGCCAGACGCACCTGGCCCAAAATGAAGATAATGCCAAATCATTTGAAGGAATGAGGTTTTTCTTCCAGGGGAAAATGCTTATTTATTCTTATGGATTTTCCAAATGATTGGGAAAAAAGTTGAGTTATAGGTC
>CAMHST010000050.1 GCA_946187865.1 uncultured Bacteroidales bacterium | reverse complement strand
CGGCGATGTTCAGGGCGCGGATCAGGCGCAGGGCGCTGTCGCGGAGCATCTGGTATTCCTTGTCGGTGAGGGTGAGGGCGGGGGCCACGACCATGGAGTCGCCGGTGTGGACGCCAACCGGGTCTATATTCTCCATGGAGCAGATGGCGATGGCGGTGTCGTTATGGTCCCGCATCACCTCGAACTCGATTTCCTTATATCCCTTGATGCTCTTTTCCACCAGTACCTCGTGCACGGGAGACAGGTACAGGGCGTTCCGCATCATGTCGGCCATCTCTTCCGGGTTGTAGGCGAAACCGCCGCCCGTGCCGCCCAGGGTGAATGCGGGCCGAAGGATTACCGGATAGCCGATTTTCTCTGCCGCGGCCAGGCCTTCTTCCACGCTGTAGCAGATCTCGGAGGGGATCACGGGCTCACCGATCCCGATGCACAGCTCTTTGAACAGCTCCCGGTCTTCGGCCTTCTCGATGTCTTTGAACGAGGTGCCCAGGATCTCTACGCCGCATTCTTCCAGCACGCCTTTCTTGGCCAGCTGCACGGCCAGGTTCAGGCCGGTCTGGCCGCCCAGGCCAGGCACCAGGGCGTCCGGGCGCTCGTAGCGGATGATCTTGGCCACGTATTCCAGGGTGAGGGGCTCCATGTACACCTTGTCGGCGATATTGGGGTCGGTCATGATGGTGGCCGGGTTGGAGTTCACGAGGATGACTTTGTAGCCCTCTTCTTTCAGTGCCAGGCAGGCCTGGGTGCCTGCGTAGTCGAATTCTGCGGCCTGGCCGATCACGATAGGGCCGGAGCCGATGACCATCACTTTCTTGATATCTGTTCTTCTAGGCATTTTGCCGCTCCTCCATCATTTTAATGAATTTGTCGAAAAGATAAACATTGTCCTGCGGGCCGGGGGCGGCCTCCAGGTGGAACTGTACGCCGAACACCTGCTGCGCACGGTCTTCCAGTCCGGCTACATAGCCCTCGGGGACCAGCGTATGCGTGACGGTGAGGCCCGTCCCTTCCAGGGAATCTACCCGGTAGGTCTGGTTGAGCACCGCGATGTTGATGTGGCCGCTTTCCGCGTCCCGGACGGGATGGTCCCCGTGCATGCCGCAGCCCATGGGGAGCAGCTTCGCCCCATATTCCAGGGCAATCACTTCCATGCCCAGGCCGATTCCCAGGATGGGCAGCTTCCCTTTGAGCTGGAAGAAGAGGGTGCGGACTTCCGGGGCTTCCAGGCCGGAAACCGGACCGTTGGACAGCAGCACGCCGTCCGGCTTGAAGGCCAGGATGGCATCGGCCGAGGAGTTGAACGGGACGATGGTCACGTTGCATCCGCGCTCTTTCAGGCGGTAGAGGATGCTGTTCTTGATGCCGCAGTCTACGGCCACCACATGGAAGCGATGGTGCGGGGTGCGGGTGACCCAGCGCTTGCGGCAGCTTACCCGTTTGAGCTGGTCCGTGGGGCGGGGCGTGGAAGCAATCAGGGCCAGGGCTTCTTCCTTGGGCATGTCGGCATCTACGATGGCGGCCATGGGCCGGCCCGTTTCCCGGATAATCTTGGTGAGCATCCGGGTGTCGATGCCGCTGACGCAGGGGATGCCGTGCTCTTCCAGCTCCTCTTCCAGGGTTTCGGTGAAACGGAAGTTGCTGGGCGTGTCGCAGCATTCCCGGACAACGAGGCCGCCCAGGCAGCTGCTGCGGGACTCGAAGTCCTCGTCCGTGATGCCGTAGTTCCCGATCAGGGGATAGGTCATCACCACGATCTGGTCGGCGTAGGAGGGGTCCGAGATAATTTCCTGGTACCCGACCACCGATGTGTTGAATACAATCTCCGAAACCCGGTTGCAGGAGGCGCCGAAGCCCACTCCGAGGAATTCCTCTCCGGTTTCCAGCACAAGTTTTTTAGAAGGCCTGATCATATCTGTAAATTGTTTTTCCGTTTTTGATGGTTTCCACTACCAGTCCGTACACCTGCATCCCGTCGAAGGGGGTTGCGTGCCCCTTGGAGGCGAAGCGGGAACTGTCGATGACAAAGGGTTCGTCCAGTTCTATCCGGACTTTGTCCGCCGGGGCTTCCGGCAGTCGGAAGATGCGCCGGGGAGCTGTCGAGAGGGCCTCTACGACCCTTTCCAGCGTCACGCGGCCGGTGCGGACCAGGCCGGTGTACAGCACGGGGAAGGCCGTCTCCAGCCCGACGATACCCATGGCGCTGCCTTCCAGGCCCCGGGATTTCTCCTCGGCCGAATGGGGGGCGTGGTCCGTGGCGATGGCGTCGATGGTGCCGTCCACAAGCCCTTCGATGAGGGCTTCCCGGTCTTCGGCGCTTCTGAGGGGTGGATTCATCTTGAAGCGTCCGTCTTCCTGCAGGTCGTCTTCGCACAGGGTCAGGTAATGGGGCGCCGTTTCGCAGGTGACCCTTACGCCCCGGGCCTTGGCCTCGCGGATCAGCGACACGCTTTCCTTGGTGGAAATATGGCAGACATGGTAGCGGCACCCGGTTTTCCTGCAGAGCTCCAGGTCCCGCGCGATCTGGCCCCACTCGCTCTCGGAGCAGATTCCTTTGTGGCCGTGCTCCCGGGCATACCGCCCGTCGTGGATGTAGCCGCCCCTCAGGAGGGTGTTGTCTTCGCAGTGGGCGGCCAGGATTACGTCGAAGCGGGCGGCCGCCTCCATGGCGCGGAGCATGATGTCCGGATTTTGCACGCCGGAACCGTCGTCCGAGAAGGCCACGCAGCGGCCCTTGAGGGCCTGGAAATCTACCAGCTCCCGGCCTTTGCGGCCTTTGGTGATGGAGGCGTAGGGGAGGACGGTGACGAGGGCGTCCCGGTCGATGGCGGCCTGCTCCATGGCCAGGGTTTCGGGACTGTCCGGGACCGGATCCAGGTTGGGCATGGCGCATACCAGGGTATAGCCGCCCCTGGCGGCAGCCCGGGAACCGCTCAGGATGGTCTCCTTGTAGGTTTGTCCAGGCTCCCTGAAATGCACGTGAATGTCGGCGAAGGCGGGAAGTTCTACTACCATATAACCAAAAAAAAGACAACCATAAAGGCTGTCTGGATAACTGCTAAAAGGGAAATGATGCCAACGATGCATCGGAGCCGAAGACGCCGGAGCATTTGTGCTGGGATGTGATGGAGTTGTTCATCATTTCACGCTTTGCATGCAAAGTTAAGTGATTTTACCGGATTATTCCAAAAAAAATCTTCTAAAATATCAACATCCCTATTGTTGAAAATTATTTTTCAGGAAATGACAAATTGGATTTGCAAGGCTCGAAGATTCCCCTTAACTTTGCATCCCGTTGTTAGTGGATGTTTTTAACCCTTATAGTATATGAAACCAGTTTATTCCGGCAAGACAAAAGATGTCTTCGCGCTTGACAACGGCCATTATCTCCTTAAATTCAAAGACGACTGCACTGGAAAGGACGGCGTGTTCGATCCCGGGGAGAACTCCGTAGGCCTCACCATCGAGGGCGTGGGGGATGTGAACCTTCGCATGTCCATCCATTTCTTCGAGAAGCTCAACGCCATGGGCATCCGCACCCATTATGTGAGCGCCAACCTGAAAGACACCACGATGGAAGTGCTTCCCGCCAAGGTGTTCGGCCATGGCCTGGAAGTGATCTGCCGCCACAAGGCAGTGGGCAGCTTCATCAAGCGCTACGGTGAGTACATCCAGCCCGGAACGGACCTTCCCGCCTATGTGGAGATGACCTTCAAGAACGACGCCAAAGGAGATCCGCTGGTGACCAAGGACGGCCTCATCGTCCTGGGCATCATGAGCGCCGAGCAGTACGACGCCATCAAGGAAATGACCCAGAAGATTACCCAGGTGGTAGCCGACGACCTCAAAGCCAAGGGACTTGTCCTGTACGACATCAAGTTCGAGTTCGGCTACGACGCCCAGGGCCAGGTGATGCTCATCGACGAAATCGCCTCCGGCAACATGCGTGTGTACAAAGACGGGGAATACATTGACCCGATGACCCTTTCCAAACTGTTCTTCGCATGATGAAAGTCGCCGTCATCATGGGCAGCGCCAGCGACTGGGACGTCATGTCCCCGGCTTGCGCCACCCTGGAAGAGTTCGGAATCTCCTATGAGAAGAAGGTGCTCAGCGCCCACCGCAATCCCGGCCCGCTTGCAGCTTATGTGGCTGCGGCGCCGGACCAGGGCTGCGAGATCATCATCGCCGGGGCCGGCGGCGCCGCCCATCTTCCCGGAGTGATCGCCGCCTACACCACGCTCCCCGTGATCGGCGTCCCGGTCAAGTCCAAGGCCCTGATGGGACTGGATTCCCTGCTTTCCATCGTGCAAATGCCTTCGGGCATTCCCGTGGCCACCATGGCCATCGACGGAGCCCGGAACGCTGCCTTGTACGCCATATCCATTCTCGCCCTGCACAATCCGGACCTCGCTTCCAAGCTGAAGCAGTTCCGCCAGCAGCAGAGCGACAAGGTCCTTGCTACGGTCCTGTAACAGTATGCCCACCCCTGCGCCACTGCCGGGGTGGGCGTTTTTTTAATATACTTTAGAAATCTAGCTTTATGAAAAGTGGTAGGTTGTTCGTGGAGAAAAAAGACCGTTTCCGGGTAGAGGCGGGAAGTCTGCTTGCAGAGTTCAATGAGAACCTGTCGCTGCACCTGGGGAGCCTCCGGCTCCTGAACGTGTACGACCTGTTCGGCTTTACTCCGGAGCTGCTGGAGAAATGCCGGTACAGCGTTTTCGGCGAGGTGGTTACGGATACGGTCACGGATTCCCTGGATCTTTCCGGGAAGAAGTATCTGGCCGTGGAGTACATTCCGGGCCAGTTCGACCAGCGTGCCAGTTCCGCCGTGGACTGCGTGCACCTGATCGACCCGCATGCCCAGGTAGAGATCAAGAGTTCCCGGCTGCTCATCTTCGAAGACGACCTGCCCCAGGAGACCCTGGACCGGATCGCCCATTACTATATCAATCCCGTAGAGTGCCGTCCCAAGAACCTGGACGTGCTGTCGCTTGCGGAAAAGGCCGACGTGAAGCCCCTGGAAGACCTTTCCGGCTTTACCTCCATGCCCGAAACGGAGTATGCCTCCTTTTGCAGGAGCCATGGCCTGGCCATGAACACCGACGACCTCCGTGAGGTGGCCCGCTATTTCTCTCAGGAGGGCCGGGACCCTTCCGAGACCGAACTCCGGATCCTGGACACCTATTGGAGCGACCATTGCCGCCACACCACCTTCACCTCCCGGATAGAGGAAATCACCGTGGACGAGAGTTTCCTGAAAAAGGAGCTGGAAAGCTCCCTATCCCTGCTGGGGGACATGCGGAAGGAACTCGGGCGGGAGAACAAACCCCTGTGCCTGATGGAACTGGCTACCATCGGCGCCCGGTACCTGCGTTCCCGCGGCAAGCTGGAGGACCTGGAACAGAGCGAGGAAAACAACGCCTGCAGCATCTACGTGAACGTGGACGTGGACGGCGTGCAGGAGAAATGGCTGCTCCAGTTCAAGAACGAGACCCATAACCACCCGACGGAAATCGAGCCTTTCGGCGGTGCTGCCACCTGCCTGGGCGGCGCCATCCGGGATCCGCTTTCCGGCCGTGCCTATGTGTATCAGGCCATGCGCGTGACCGGCGCCGGGAACGTCACGGCCCCCGTGGCCGACGCCCTTCCCGGCAAGCTGCCCCAGCGCATGATTACCAAAAAGGCGGCCGCCGGCTATTCCAGCTACGGCAACCAGATCGGCCTGGCCACCACCCATGTGCGGGAAATCTATTCCGACGGCTATACGGCCAAGCGGATGGAGATTGGCGCCGTGGTGGGCGCTGTGAAGGCGTCGGCCGTATGCAGGGAATCCCCTGCACCGGGAGACGTGATCCTGCTTCTGGGCGGCCGTACGGGCCGGGACGGAATCGGCGGAGCCACCGGCTCTTCCAAGCAGCACACGGAAGCGTCCCTGGAAAGCTGCGGCTCCGAGGTCCAGAAGGGCAATGCCCCCGAGGAGCGTCAGTTGCAGCGCCTTTTCCGCCGTCCGGAGGTGACCCGCCTCATCAAGAAGTCCAACGACTTCGGCGCCGGCGGCGTGAGCGTAGCCATCGGCGAACTGGCTCCCGGACTGGATATCTGGCTGGATCGGGTGCCTGTGAAATACGCCGGTCTCAATGCCACGGAACTGGCCATCAGCGAGAGCCAGGAACGCATGGCCGTGGTGGTGGAGAAAGATTCGATGGAGCGCTTCATGGAGCTCTGCGCCATCGACAATATAGAAGTAACCCATGTGGCCGATGTCACTTCCACCGGCCGCATGCGCATGTTCTTCCACGGGGAGAAGGTCTGCGACCTGTCCCGCGAATTCATCGACAGCGCCGGTGCGCCCCATTTCGCGAAGGCCTGCGTGGGTGCGGTGGAAAACCGCAATCCCTTTGAGCGGAATCCAGAAGGGAGGACGCTGCAGGAGCGGATGGAGTCGGTGATGGGCTCGCCCAACGTGGCTTCCCAGAAGGGTCTGGTGGAGATGTTCGACTCCACCATTGGCCGATCCACGGTGCTGATGCCTTACGGCGGCGCCCGCCAGGCCACGGAGACCCAGGTTTCCGTGCAGAAGCTCCCCGCAGACGGCTATACGGACACCGCCAGCGTGATGGCCTTCGGCTACAATCCGGACCTGGCCCTCTGGAGCCCGTACCACAGCGCAGCCTATGCCGTTGTGGAGGCTTGCACCAAGGTGGCCTGCAGCGGCGCCGACTGGTCCCGCATGCGGTTCTCCTATCAGGAATACTTCGAGCGCATGACGGAAGACCCGCACAGCTGGGGCAAGCCCCTGTCGGCCCTTTTGGGTGCGCTCAAGATGCAGGCCGCGCTGGAGCTACCTTCCATCGGCGGAAAGGATTCCATGAGCGGCACCTTCGAGCACATCAGCGTGCCGCCCACCCTGGTCGCCTTCGGCATCACCACCGTCGATGCCCGCAAGGTGATTTCGCCCGAATTCAAGAAGGCGGGCAACAAGATCTATCTGCTTATCCATACGCCGCTTCCGGACTTTATGCCGGACACGGACCAGCTCAAGGCCAACTGGACCTGGCTCCGGGAACAGATCGGGGCCGGACGGGTGGTGTCGGCCTGGTCGCCTGCCTATGGCGGCGTGGCGGAAGCCCTGGTGAAGATGGCGATGGGCAACGGCCTGGGCGTGGACGTGCGGCTTCCGGAGAAGAAACTCTTCCAGCTGTGCTACGGCTGCGCCGTGCTGGAAGCAACCGGTACGCTGGAAGGAGCGCAGGTGCTCCAGATTGGCGAGGTAACCCCGTCCGGCATCCGGATCAACGGCACCGTCCTTCAGCAGAAAGCCCTGGAAGAGGCCTACGAAGGCCGATACTTCAAGCTGTATCCGCCGCGGGTGAAACCGGCCTTCGACGAGGCCGTGCCCCCGGTAAAGCCTGTCCCGTTCGACCCGGCCAACCTGGTGTATCCCGGCACTCCCGTGGAGCATCCCGTGGTGTGCCTGCCGGTATTCCCGGGCACCAACTGCGATTACGACACCGCCAAGGCCTTCCGCAAAGCCGGGGCCGAGGTCCGTCCCTTCGTGTTCCGGAACCTGACCGGAGAGGATGTGCTCCGCTCTATCGACGAGCTGTCGGAGCGCATCGCTGCCTGCCACATCCTGGCTTTTGCCGGCGGTTTTTCTTCCGGCGACGAGCCCGACGGCAGCGGCAAGTTCATCGCCGACGTAATCGGCAATGAAAAAGTGAGTCGCGCCATCATGGACCTGCAGGCGCGCGGAGGCCTGATCCTGGGCATCTGCAACGGCTTCCAGGCCCTGGTGAAGAGCGGCCTGCTGCCTTACGGCAAGCCGGGAATGGTCCAGGCCGGTTCTCCCACCCTGTTCCGCAACGACATCAATCGCCACATCTCCCTGATCGCCACCACGGAGGTGGCCTCCGTGAACAGCCCCTGGCTCGCTGGCTTTGAGCCGGGTCAGCGGCACAGCATCGCGTTCAGCCACGGGGAAGGAAAGTTCGTGGTGGAGGAATCCCTGGCCCGGGAACTCTTTGCCCGCGGGCAGGTGGCGTTCCGCTACGCAGACAACCCCAACGGGTCCTATTACGATATCGAAGGCATCCTGAGCCCCGACGGCCATATCCTGGGCAAGATGGGCCACAGTGAGCGCTACGAGGACCACCTTTACAAGAACATCAGCGGCAATTGCTCCCAGCCGCTGTTCCAGAATGCTGTCAATTACTTCAGAAAAGCCGACTAACGATGATAAAAGGCGAATTAATCTTCGAGGGCAACGAAAAGCAGGTCTTTGCCACGGACCATCCCGACCAGGTGATTTTCCGTTACAAGGACGTGACGGTTGCCTATAACAATGTAAAACGGGCCCGTTTCAAGGGAAAGGGTGCGCTGAACAACCAGATATCGGCCATTTTGCTGGATTACCTGAACAAGAACGGCGTAGAAACCCATTTCATCGAGCTGCTCGGGGAAAAAGAGCAGCTGTGCCGCAAGATCGAGATTATCCCGCTGCAGGTGGTGGTCCACAACCGGATTGCCGGATCGCTGGCAGCCAGACTGGGTGTGGAGGAAGGTTTCCGTCACCCCAATACCATCGTGGACCTGCGGTACAACAACGACGAACTGGAAGACCCGTTCATCAACCGGGACCATGCGGTTGCCCTGGGCCTTGCCACTTATCAGGAACTGGACTGGATGTACAATGTGGCCCGCAAGGTGAACGACCTTCTCAAACCGCTCTTCCACAAGGCGGGCATCGAACTGGTAGATATGAAAATCGAGTTTGGCAGGGCTTCCGACACGGGAACCATCATCATCTCCGACGAAATCTCTCCGGACACCTGCCGCCTGTGGGACGAAGCCACCGGCGACCGGCTGGACAAAGACCGTTTCCGCCTGGACCTGAGCTGTGTGGTGGAAAGCTACCAGAAAGTCCTGGACCGTTTGAACCAAGCAATCAAAACAGAATAAAAGATGGGCGTACTGGCTGTATACGGCGTAGAAAACGCATCGACCTTTATCTATTATGGCCTTCACAACCTGCAGCACCGCGGGCAGGAAGGCGGCGGTATCGTCACCTTCGACCAGGAAGGTCAAAGCCACTGGTACCGGGGACAAGGCCTGCTGAGCGAGATTTTCACCAACGGTGAGCTCAAGCAGCTGCCCGGCTCCCTGGGCATCGGCAGCGTGAAGTATGCCAATGCCTCCAAGGGTGGCCTGAACAATGTGGAACCCCTGTTTTTCCACCACTACACCGGCGATTTCGCCATTGCCGGAGAAGGCAACCTGGTGAATTCCCGCCAGGTGTGCGAGTACCTGGAGCGGCGCGGGTCCATCTTCCAGACCGACACGGACAGCGAACTGTTCGCCCACCTGATCAAAAAGGGCGGCAACGTGGACCGTATCGTGATGATCGTGAAGGCGCTGAACATGCTGGAAGGCGGTTTTACCTTCGTGATCATGACCCGGAACCGCATCTATGCCTGCCGGGACAAATACGGGATCAAACCTCTTTGTATCGGCAAGCTGGGCGACGGCTACGTGGTGAGCAGCGAGTCCTGTGCGTTCGAGATCATGGGGGCCCAGTTCATCCGTGACGTGCAGCCCGGCGAGATTGTGGCCCTGGACCATCACGGCATCCGCAGCACCCTGTATTCCCATTTCAACCGTCACCGGATGTGCGCGATGGAGTATATCTACTTCGCCCGCCCCGACAGCGATATCGACGGCTGCAACGTGCATGCCTACCGCAAGGAGGCCGGGCGGCGCCTGTACCGGGAATGCCCCGTAGAGGCCGACATCGTGGTGGGCGTGCCGGAATCCAGCCTGAGCGCGGCCATGGGCTATGCCGAGGAAAGCGGCATCCCCTATGAGATGGGCCTGGTGAAACACAAATACGTGGGCCGAACCTTTATCCAGCCGGTGCAGTCGCTCCGCGAGCTGGGCGTGAAAATGAAACTCTCTCCCGTCAGGAGCATCGTCCAGGGAAAGCGCATCGTGCTGGTGGACGACTCCATCGTACGCGGCACCACATCGCTCAAAATCGTGAAACTCCTGCGGGAAGCCGGCGCCACCGAGGTGCATGTGCGCATCGCCAGCCCCATGATGCGCTTCACCTGCCATTACGGGGTAGATACCTCCACGCCGGAAGAGCTGCTGTGCTCGCACCGGACGCTGGAAGAGGCGCGTCAGGCCATCGGGGCCGACTCCCTGGGCTACCTGAGCCCGGAAAGCACCCGGGACTCCTGCTTCGGCTGTGCCGATCCCTGCCAGGCATGTTTCACGGGCGATTATCCCACTTTACTGTATGACGAATCTGTAGAAAACGAATAACTATGGCAAAGACTTACGAGAATGCAGGTGTAAACCTGGAGGCCGGATACGAGGTTGTCCGCCGGATCAAGCAGCATGTGGCATCTACCTCCCGCACCGGGTCGATGGGCAATATCGGCTCTTTTGGCGGCATGTTCGACCTCTCCGCCCTCAATATCAAGGAACCCGTCCTGGTGAGCGGCACCGACGGCGTGGGCACCAAGCTCAAGATCGCCTTTGCCATGGACAAGCACGACACCATCGGCATAGACGCCGTGGCCATGTGTGTGAACGACGTGCTGGCCCAGGGGGCGGAACCCCTCATTTTCCTGGACTACGTGGCCCTGGGGCACAATGTTCCGGAAAAGGTGGAGGCCATCGTGAAAGGCGTGGCCGAAGGCTGCCGCCAGGCCGGCTGCGCCCTGGTGGGCGGTGAGACGGCCGAGATGCCCGGCATGTACGAGGGCGACGAATACGATATCGCCGGCTACACCACCGGCGTGGTGGAGAAGTCCAAACTCATCGACGGCTCCAAGGTGAAGGTGGGGGACGTCCTGGTGGGCGTGGCCTCTACGGGCGTGCATTCCAACGGCTTCTCCCTGGTGAGAAAGATCGTCTCCGACGCCGGCCTGAATTATACCGACGAGATTCCTGAATTCGGCGGGCGCAAACTGGGTGAAGTGCTCCTGACCCCTACCAAGATCTATGTGAAACAGATGCTGGATGTGATCCGGCAGTGCGACGTGCACGGCATCTGCCACATCACGGGCGGCGGTTTCGACGAGAACATTCCGCGTGTGCTGCAAAAGGGCCAGGGCCTGGAAATCCATGAGGGCACCTGGGAAATCCTTCCCGTATTCAAGATGCTGGAGAAGTGGGGCGGCGTACCGCACCGCGAGATGTTCAACATCTTCAACATGGGCGTCGGCATGATCGCCGTCGTGGATGCCTCGGAGGCGGAAAAAGTGATCTCCATCCTGGCCTCCCACGGCGAGAAAGCCTCTGTAATCGGCCGGGTTACGGATAAGGAAGGCGTAAACATCGTGCTGCTATGAAAAAACAGTTAGCGGTTTTTGCCAGCGGTACGGGCACCAATTTCGTGGCCATCGCCAAGGCCTGCGCGGCGGGTGTAATCCATGCCGACGTGGCCGTGATGGTGTGTGACAAGCCGGGTGCGGCGGTGATCGACCGGGCCCGGGAACTGGGCGTGGAGACCTTCGTTTTTTCCCCGAAGGACTATCCTTCCAAGGCCGCCTTCGAGGCGGAGATCGTGAAGGTGCTGGATGCCAAGAAAGTGGATCTGGTGTGCCTGGCCGGCTATATGCGGATTGTGGGGGACACCCTTCTGACCGCCTACGAGGGCAAGATCATCAATATCCACCCTTCGCTTCTGCCCTCCTTCAAGGGCGCGCATGCTGTGGAAGACGCCGTGGCTTACGGCGTCAAGGTGTACGGCATCACCATCCATTGGGTGAATGCAGAGCTGGACGGCGGTCAGATCATCGCCCAGCGCGCATTCCCGTACGAGGGCTCCGACCCCGCCGAGGTGCATCGGCTGGGCCAGGTGATTGAACATGAATTATATGTAGAAACTATTAATAAAATCTTATGCGAGCGTTAGTAAGTGTCAGTGACAAAACAGGCCTTGTGCCTTTTGTGAAGGGTCTTGTTGACCTGGGTTGGGAGATTATCGCCACGGGCGGTACCCAGAAACTGCTGGAGGCCGAGGGTGTGAAAACCATCGGCATTTCCGAAGTAACCGGTTTCCCGGAAATCCTGGACGGCCGGGTGAAAACCCTGCATCCCAAGGTGCACGGCGGCATCCTGGCCCGCCGGGACGTGCCCGCCCACATGGAAACCCTCAAGGAGAACGGCGTGGAGACCATCGACCTGGTGTGCGTGAACCTGTATCCTTTCAAGCAGACCATCGCCAAGGAAGGCGTCACCCTGGAGGATGCCATCGAGAATATCGACATCGGCGGCCCTTCCATGGTGCGCAGCGCCGCCAAGAACTGGAAGGACGTGACCATCGTGTGCAATCCGGCCGACTATGACACCGTCCTGGCCGAACTTCGGGAGAACGGCTGCACCAGCCCCGAAACCCGCTTGAAGCTTTCTGCCAAGGCCTATACCCATACGGCCCAGTACGATGCCTGCATCGCCACGTATATGCGCGCCCAGGCCGGCCTGAACGAGAAACTATTCCTGGAGTACGACCTCAAACAGGGCCTGCGTTATGGTGAGAACCCCCACCAGAGCGCCAAGTTCTATGCCGCGCTGGAGCCTGCCCCGTTCTCGCTGGCCTTCGCCACCCAGATCCAGGGCAAGGAACTCTCTTACAACAACATCCAGGACGCCAATGCGGCCCTGAACGTGCTGCGGGACTTCGAGGAGCCCTTCTGCGTGGCCCTCAAGCACATGAATCCTTGCGGCGCCGCCGTTGGCCAGACCATCGAAGAGGCCTGGCAGGCCGCCTATGAGGCCGACAAGGTGAGCATTTACGGCGGTATCGTGGGCGTGAACCGCACCCTCACCGCCGAGGTGGCCCGGGGCATGAAGCCCATCTTCCTGGAAATCGTGATCGCCCCGGACTTTACCCCCGAGGCCCTGGAAATCCTCTCCACCAAGAAGAACCTCCGCGTGATGAAGGTGGACATGACCCGCACGGATGCATCGGTTCCGCAGTACATCAGCGTGAACGGCGGCCTCCTGGCCCAGCAGCTGGACACCCAGGTAGAGAAAGTGACCCCTGAGATGTGCGTGACGAAGGTGAAGCCCACCGAGGCTCAGCTCGCTGATGCCAACTTCGGCTGGAAGATCGTCAAGCATGTGAAGTCCAATGCCATCGCCGTGGTCCGCGATAACCATACCATCGGCATCGGCGCCGGTCAGACCAACCGTGTGGGGTCGGCCGAGATCGCCCTGAACGAGGCCAGGAATGCCGGCTTCACCGAGGGCCTTGTGCTGGCCTCTGACGGCTTCCTGCCCTTCGACGACACCGTGGCCCTGGCGGCCAAGTACGGCGTTACCACCATCGTCCAGCCCGGCGGCAGCATCCGCGACGAGGATGCCATCAAGAAGGCCGACGAACTGG
>CAMHST010000049.1 GCA_946187865.1 uncultured Bacteroidales bacterium | reverse complement strand
CTGATCCTAAGTTTCACGATGTGGAAGTTACCCGTTTCGTGAACAATCTTATGCTCCAGGGGAAGAAGAGTATCGCGTATTCTATCTTTTATGATGCCATCGACATGGTGGGCGAGAAGATGAAAGATTCTGACAAGGCTCCTCTCGATATTTGGAAGAACGCCCTTGAGAACGTGACCCCTCAGATTGAGGTCAAGTCCCGTCGTATCGGTGGTGCAAACTTCCAGGTGCCGACCGAGTTGCGTCCGGAACGGAAAGTCTCCGTGGCCATGAAGAACCTGATTCAGTTCGCCCGCAAGCGTTCCGGTCACTCGATGGCAGAAAAACTTTGCGCAGAGATCGTGGCTGCCTTCAACAACGAGGGTGGTGCATTCAAGCGCAAGGAAGACATGCACAGAATGGCAGAGGCCAACAAGGCATTTGCACATTTCCGTTTCTAATCACTGCATGCTAAATGGCAAAGAGAGATCTTAACTTTACACGCAATATCGGCATCATGGCCCACATCGATGCCGGTAAGACCACCACATCCGAGCGCATCCTTTACTACACCGGAAAAACCCACAAGATCGGGGAAGTCCACGAAGGTGCCGCCACCATGGACTGGATGGTTCAGGAGCAGGAGCGGGGCATTACCATCACTTCTGCCGCCACCACCGCCTTCTGGCACTACAATGGGCAGATTTACCAGATTAACCTGATCGACACTCCCGGGCACGTAGACTTCACCGTAGAGGTGGAGCGGAGCCTTCGCGTACTGGATGGTACGGTGGCCACTTTCTGCGCTGTCGGCCGTGTACAGCCTCAGTCCGAGACCGTCTGGCGTCAGGCAGACAAGTACGGCGTGCCTAAGATCGCGTATGTGAACAAGATGGACCGCGTGGGGGCTGATTTCCTCGCCTGTGTGGAGGAAATCAAGACCAAACTCGGTGCCACCGCCGTTCCCATCTGTCTCCCCATCGGTGCCGAAGACAAGTTCGAAGGCATCGTCGACCTCATCGACATGAAGGCCATCTTCTACGACTCCTCGGAGGAGCTGGTCAACTACAAGGAAGGCGAGATCCCCGCCGACCTGAAGGGCGAGGCCGCCCGCTGGAGGGACATCCTCCTGGAGGCCGCCGCCGAGTGCGATGAGACCCTGATGGAGAAGTACTTCGAGGATCCCGACTCCCTCACCAAGGAGGAAATTATCGCCGCTATCCGCAAGGGCACCATCGCCATGCAGATCGTCCCTGCCTGCTGCGGTTCTTCCTTCAAGAACAAGGGTGTACAGTTCCTCCTGGATGCCGTGATGCGGTATCTGCCTTCTCCGCTGGACAAGGGAGCCGTTTCGGGAACAGACCCCCGTACCGGTGAAGAGATTGTGCGCAAACCCTCGGCCGAAGAGCCCTTCTGCGCCCTCGTGTTCAAGATTGCCACAGACCCGTTCGTGGGCCGTCTGGCATTCCTGAGGGCCTATTCCGGGCGTCTGGATGCCGGTTCCTATGTGTACAACACCCGCACCGGCAAGAAAGAGCGTGTGGCCCGCCTGTACCAGATGCACTCCAACCACCAGAACCCTATCGAGTTCGTGGAAGCCGGAGACATCTGCGCCGCGGTTGGGTTCAAGGACCTCCGCACCGGAGACACCGTGTGCCTGGAGGAGAAGCCCATCACCCTGGAATCCATGGAGTTCCCGGATCCGGTGATCGGTATCGCCGTAGAGCCCAAGACCCAGAAAGACCTGGATAAGCTGGGTATCGCCCTGGCCAAACTGGCCGAGGAAGATCCCACCTTCACCGTGAAGTCCGACGTTGAGACCGGCCAGACCGTGATCAGCGGCATGGGCGAGCTCCACCTGGACATCATCGTGGACCGCCTGCGTCGTGAATTCGGCGTGGACATCAACCAGGGCGCTCCGCAGGTCAATTACAAGGAGTCCATCACCAGCAGCTTCCAGCTTCGCGAAGTCTTCAAGAAGCAGACCGGCGGCCGCGGTAAGTTCGCAGACATCATCGTCAATATCTCTCCTGCCGACGAAGGCGTCACGGGCCTCCAGTTCATCAATTCGGTCAAGGGCGGTAACATCCCCAAGGAATTCATCCCGTCCATCGAGAAGGGCTTCACCTCCGCGATGGCCAACGGCGTACTCGCCGGTTACGAGGTGCCTTCCCTCAAGGTGGAGGTTATCGACGGAAGTTACCATCCCGTGGATTCGGACCAGCTCTCCTTCGAGCTGGCCGCCCGCATGGCTTTCCGTCACGCCTGTCCCAAGTGTCATCCGGTCCTTCTGGAGCCCATCATGAGCCTGGAAGTGGTTACTCCGGAAGACTACATGGGAGACATCGTCGGCGACCTCAACCGTCGTCGCGGCCAGATTGTTGCCATGGACTCCACCGCCAACGGAGCACGCATCGTCAAGGCTTTTGTTCCGCTCTCCGAACAGTTCGGCTATGTCACCGTGCTGCGTACCCTGTCCTCCGGACGCGCTACCAGCACCATGACGTTCGACCACTACGCAGAGGTCCCGGCCAGCCTGGCCAAGGACATCATCGAAAAGAGCGGCTACAGGGTGTCCTCCGACGACGAGTAAAATTTAGCAAAAGTTAAAAAGTAAGCAATATGAGCCAGAAAATCAGAATCAAGCTGAAATCTTTCGACCACATGCTGGTGGACAAGTCCGCCGCCAAGATTGTGGATACGGTGAAGGCAACGGGTGCAAAGGTTGTGGGTCCCATTCCTCTTCCTACCAACAAGAAGATCTTCACTGTGAACCGCTCCACCTTCGTGAACAAGAAGAGCCGCGAGCAGTTCGAACTGGATTCCTATGTCCGCCTGATCGACATCGACGAGTCCAACGCCAAAACCGTAGACGCCCTCATGAAGCTGGAGCTTCCTTCCGGCGTAGAGGTTGAAATCAAAGTGTGAGGCTAACCCCTCCCGCATCAGTAAAAGGCAGTCCGTGAGGGCTGCCTTTTTCAGTGTGAGACCGGAGATGCCGGCGCCGATGACGATTGCTTTCATTCCCAAAGTTTAAGTTATCCAAAGTTACTGCTTTTTTGAATTATTCGTGAAAGTTTACTACCTTTGTGTTCCTGATTTTTCAGAAGGCCCCATAGCTCAGCGGTTAGAGCAGCGGACTCATAATCCGTGGGTCGCAGGTTCAAATCCTGCTGGGGCCACCCGCTGCGCGTCAAAGAAAGGAAGACTTTATTGGTCAACCTTTCTTTTTTTATTATCTTTGGGGAAAACTACACCCGTATGGACAAGAATAATACGTGGAAAACCCTGTTCTGGGTGATGCTCACACTCTTTCTCCTGCTGCTGTGCGCCCTGGTGTGGGTATGCACCCGCCCTGTCGTGGAAGAGCGGCTGGTGGAAACCATAGAGGAACAATTATTAACAGAAGATAGTATGGCAGAACCTGTATCGAACATTTCTCCCGATGCCCCTCAGCCTATCAACCATTATGCCCTGAAAGGCGCTGTGGCGGCGGGCGGCTACACGGAATTCGTCCCCAGCTCGGATTACCGGATGGAGGAAGATTCCCGTGGCGTGACATTCCTTTCCCCGCAGGGATGCAAGCTCCTGCGCTGCGACATCATGGACCACCTGGAGGCCCGCTGGCCGGATCCGGACGATCCCGCCCTGCTCCGCTACCGTACCGTGTACGAAGAGTGGGGCTACCGGGCGGTGTTCGAGTACATAGAGGAATGGCCGGACGGGCAAGGCGGTACCCGGTTCAAACTGGGACCGGTGGCCTTTTTCCGTTCGCCCGGAATGTAAACGCTTAACTGCTTAGTCGTTATGGAGGAAAAGAAAAACATTTCGCTTCCGGAGAATGCGCATCGGGAGCTCAAGGAAGGGGAAACCTACAAGCCCATCCTGGATTCCCGGAAACAATATGCGGAAGTAACGCCCTATTCGGTGACCATGGGCGTACTGATGGTCATCCTGTTCAGTGCCGCCGCCGCTTACCTGGGCCTCAAAGTGGGCCAGGTGTTCGAGGCCGCCATCCCCATCGCCATCATCGCCGTGGGGGTTACGTCGGCCTTGAAAAAAGTGGACGGGCTCAGCCAGAACGTGATTATCCAGTCCATCGGCGGCTGCTCCGGCGCCGTGGTGGCAGGGGCCATCTTCACCTTGCCGGCCATCTACATCTTGGGCGTGGAGGTGAATTTCTGGCAGATGGTGCTCAGCTCCCTGCTGGGCGGCGTGCTGGGCATCCTGTTCCTGATCCCGTTCCGCAAGTATTTCGTGAAAGAGATGCATGGGAAATATCCCTTCCCGGAGGCAACGGCAACAACGCAGGTGCTCATCAGCGGAGAGGGTGGCGGCGCCAGTGCCAAGACCCTGGTAACGGCGGGTCTCATCGGCGGCCTGTACGACTTCTGTGTAGCCACGTTCGGCACCTGGGCGGAGACCATCTCCACAACCGTGATGGGCTGGGGTACAGTCGTGGCCGACAAAGCCAAACTGGTCCTGAAGATGAACACCGGCGCGGCCGTGCTGGGCCTGGGGTACATCATCGGCCTCAAATATTCGTTCATCATCTGCTGCGGTTCGCTGCTGGTATGGCTGGTGATTATCCCGCTGATGAACCTCATCTGGGGGGCCGATGTGATAGACCTGATGAACACCGGCGTCACCACCGCCATCGGCGATATGGCCCCGGAACAGATTTTCAAGGATTACGCCCGGCATATCGGCATCGGAGGCATCGCCACGGCCGGTATCATTGGGATTGTGAAGAGCTTCGGCGTGATCAAGAGCGCCGCCTCCTTGGCTGTCAGTGAATTCCGGCGCAAGCCCGGCACCCTGAATGAGAATGCGCTCCGCACGGAGGAAGACCTGCCCATGAAGACCATCGTCTTCGGGGTGGTGATCGCCCTGCTGGCCATTTTCGCTTTCTTCGCTTTCGGCGGTGTGGTGGGCAATGTGTGGCAGGCCCTGGTGGGGCTGGTGATCGTGGCCGTCGTGGCCTTCCTGTTCACCACCGTGGCGGCCAATGCCATCGCCATCGTGGGTTCCAATCCGGTGAGCGGCATGACGCTGATGACCCTGATCATCGCCTCGCTCATCCTGGTGGCTGTCGGGCTCAAGGGCAATGCCGGCATGGCTGCGGCCCTGATTATCGGCGGGGTTGTTTGCACGGCCCTCTCGGTGGCGGGCAGCTTTATCACAGACCTGAAAATCGGCTACTGGATCGGCTCTACGCCCAAAAAGCAGGAAGGCTGGAAGTTCCTGGGCGTGGCGGTGTCGGCCGTTACGGTCTGCGGCGTGATGCTGGTGCTGAACAAGACATACGGTTTCACCGGAGACAACGCCCTGGTGGCCCCGCAGGCCAATGCCATGGCGGCGGTGATCCAGCCCATGTTCTCCGGCGGCGGCGCTCCCTGGCTGCTGTACGGCATCGGTGCGGCTATCGCCCTGGTCCTGAACTTCTGCAAGGTGCCTGCCCTGCCCTTTGCCCTGGGTATGTTCATCCCTATTGACCTGAACCTCCCGCTGCTGGTGGGTGGCGCCATTTCCTGGTATGTAAGTACCCGCAGCAAAGACGCTTCCGTGAACAGCGCCCGGATGGAGAAAGGTACGCTCATCGCTTCCGGTTTCATCGCCGGCGGCGCCCTCATGGGCGTGGTGAGCGCCATCCTCAAGTTCGCCCACGTGGATCTGTTCCTTACCCAGTGGAATGCTTCCTACGGCGAGGCTGTCGCTATCGTGCCGTTCCTGTGCCTGATCGCCTACATGGTCTATGCATCGATGAAAACATCGAAATAAGCCCCGCTGACGCTATTTCACAACGGCCGGAAGGTCAAAGGTGGAGGCGGGGATACTGACGTTCTCTTCAAACGCTGTGACAACCATCAGGTTGTTGGCACCGAGTGCGCCTTTGGTCTCCATCTTCAAGGTGATGCCTTGCCACACCCAGATCTTGTTGGAGATGGTGCGCAGGAGCGACTTTGTCTTGAAGGAGTAGATTGTGCAGGTTTTGCCGAAGACTTCTTCGGTACCGAGCTTCTCAATCTTTCTCTCTTTCAGGTAGGCGTCGTCCGGGTCCACGAGATTGAGCCCGCCGCTTCCGGCGTCAGTCTCCTTGGCTTCGTCCTTTTTCTCGTCGTCGAGCCACGCGTTGGTGTAGGATTTCCCGTCGCGGAAAAGGATTTCGGTATGGTAATTACCCATTCCTTCCATTTGGATTTGGTCGTGCTGTTTCCGGAGTTTTCCGTAGTCGTCGAACCAGAGTTCGTTGTACTGGATGCCGCCGCTTGTCTGGGTTTCATACTTCAGGTGTCCGGATTTGATGCCGAAAGTGCTGCTTTGGGCATGGACTGCTGCGGTGCCGGTGAGCAGGATTGCGATGGAAATGATAAACTTCTTCATAAAACGAGGTGCGTTAGGGTTGTTTTGCCAAATATAGTGATTATTCAGTTTTTTACGTATATTTGTTGTTATGGAAAAGATAATTGACAGATTTTTGCGCTATGTCGCAGTGGACACCCAGTCCAATGAGGAGAGCGAAACCCAGCCCTCCGCCGCCAAGGAGTGGAACCTGCTGAAAATGCTGCGGGACGAACTGCAAGCCTTGGGCGTAACAGTAAACCTGGATGAATACGGCTATGTCATGGCCACCATCCCCTCGAATATCGATAAACCGGTGCCTGCCGTGGGCTTCATCGCCCATGTAGATACCGCGCCGGATGCCAGCGGTGAAAACGTGAAACCGCAGATCATTCCCAATTACGACGGCGGCGCCATTGACCTCAAAGGGGTTCCCGGCCTGCGGCTGATGCCGGAGGAATTCCCGGAAATGCTTCATTATGTGGGGCAGACGCTCATCACGACGGACGGGACCACCCTCCTCGGCGCAGACGACAAAGCCGGCGTGGCGGAGATTATGCATGCGGTCCAGTATATGGTTGAGCATCCGGAATTCAAGCACGGCCCGGTGAAAGTCGGGTTCACCCCGGACGAGGAAATCGGCCGCGGCGTGGTGAAATTCGATGTAAAGCGTTTCGGCGCCGATTTCGCCTATACCATGGACGGCGGGGAGATCGGGGAACTGGAGTTCGAGAACTTCAACGCCGCCAGCGCCAAAATCCATATCCAGGGCCGGAACGTGCACCCGGGAAGCGCCAAGGGAAAGATGCGCAACGCCATCCTGATCGGGCAGGAGCTTAACGGTCTGCTGCCCGTGGAGCAGCGTCCGGAATACACGGAAGGCTACGAGGGCTTCTTCCACATCATCTCCTTCAAGGGTACGGTGGAAAACGCCGACTTCGCCTACATCATCCGCGACCACGACCGCACCAAGTTCGAGGCCAAGAAAAAACTGATTGCGCAGGTGGTGGATTTCATCAACGTGAAGTACGGCGCGGGTACGGCCACCCTGGAAATGCGGGACCAGTACTACAACATGCGGGAGCAGGTGGAGCCGCACTACCACATCATCGACAAAGCGGTGAAAGCCATGGAGATGGCCGGCATCAAAGCCAAGATCCAGCCCATCCGCGGCGGCACCGACGGCGCCAACCTCTCGTTCAAGGGCCTGCCCTGCCCCAACATCTTTGCCGGCGGGCTCAACTTCCACGGCAAGATGGAGTTCGTCCCCCTGGAAAGCATCGAAAAAGCCTCCGAGGTCATTCTGAACATCATTACGCTCTTTGCCGAATAAGGCCGACAAGTCGGCTGCTGCCCGGAATAAGGTCGGCAAGCTACCCGGAATAAGGTCGGCAATCTGCCCGAAATAAGGCCGACAAGCTGCCCAACGGGAGAGGTGGTCGATGTTTTTGGGAGAGGTGCATTATTTTGCCCGGGACCTCTCCCGCATAATTGGCAATACAGGCCGATGGAAGGCATAATAGTTGGGAGAGGTGTCAAGCCGAAAATTGCACCTCTCCCAAACTATTGCCAGACCTCTCCCAGAACACCGGGAGACCTCTCCCAATAATCCCGACAAACCCCGGGATCTTGTCGGCCGGACTATTAAGGATAGTACCGGTACCAGGAACCGTACTCCTCGTACTCCAGGCGGTTTTCCACCTGGTGCCAGGCATAGCACCCGACAGACTCGGGAGAATTCTTGGCCACGAAAATGGTGACATGCTCCTGCGAATCCAGGGCGATGGTCACCACGTCCGGGATGCCGTAGGTGCCTTCATCGTCCACATTCCATACGCCGTATTCTTCGGACTCCTCGGACAGATCCACCTGCAGGTCTCCCATGGACAGTTCTCCTGCGCTGTCTTCCCATACGAAGACCACCATGGCGCGGCCGTCCTGATGCTCGAATTCCACCATGGAGAACTCTCCCTGGCCGGCACCCTGGCGGATAGAGGCGATCCATCGGCTGTACATGACTTTATGGCCGGGGTAGCGGGCCAGCACCTCGTCTATCACGTAGGACTTGGCTTCCCGTTCCGTCTCCGGGAATTTCCATCGGCTGAAGGAAGGGAACCGGTGATGGGCCACGTATTCCGAGGGGGCCACCAGCGTTTCTATCTCATAGGCCTCATAACCGCGGAACATGATGTCTTTCACGAGTTCCGCGTCCTGCATGGTGAAGAAGAAGCCCTGGTTGTTGTCGAAGTCAAAGTCGGCCCGGCCCAGGTCTTTGTCCTCATCGGCATGGGTGTCTGCCACCAGGATGCCCAGGGCGGCATTTTGCTTGAATACCACCCATTGCTGACTGCTTTCCGGGGTCGATGTCTCCGGTCCCGCCGGCACTACGAAGGTGTCCAGCGCCGCGTTCGGATAGGCGAAGTAGGGCTTCGGAAGCTCCTGATAGTCATAGGTAATCTGGGTGCCGACGTATGCCCCGGGGCCGGCATACTGCCGGTCATTGGCGAAGGTTACGCCGGTGACGTCGTAGCTGTCGGCAAAGCAGTTTTCGGCAACGCCGTACACCTCCACTTCCTCTCCGAACCAGTTGAACACTTTCTCGGGGAGGGTCACCTTGTCCGTGTAGAAACCGCCGCGGATGAGCTCGCAGCCATACTCGCCCTTCATCTTGTACAGATATCCTTTCTCATCGGTGAACGTAGGGATGATATGCGAATAGATGCCGCTGAAGATGGTTTCGGCCGGATACGGGCTGCCGCTGTCACCGATGTGCTCGATCACCCGGACACAGTCCTGGAGCACCTCGCCGTCGGCATCCACCGGGTTCGGGATAATCTCCAGTTCGAAGTCGTAGTTCTTGTTGGGATGTGCGTACCAGATGTGGCCGTCCTTGATCCGTACGACATCCATTTCGTCCGTGCCCACCCAGGCGACAAACCCGTCCGCCTGCCGGACCGTGAGCGCGAAATCGAAGGTGCCGTCGTGCGGGATCAGGGTGAGGTCGTTCTCTGACAGGAGGGACTCGCCGTCGTCCGACCAGATAAGTTGATAGTACTGTCCGCCGGGCTTGTTTTGGGCCGACAGGACGGTGCCCGCCATGAGCAGGGCAAGAGTTACGAGCGTTCTGAACGTTTTCATAGCGTTTGCATGTTGGTAACAGGGCAAAGATAGGACTATTTTCCCGGAAATGCCAGCGTTTGGGAGAGGTATGCCGATAGTTTGGGAGAGGTCTCCCGGTGTTTTGGGAGAGGTCTGGCAATAGTTTGGGAGAGGTGCAATTTTCGGCTTGACACCTCTCCCAACTGTTTTGCCTCCCATCGGCCTGTATGGCCAATTATGCGGGAGAGGTCCCCGGCAAAAAAACGCACCTCTCCCAAAATAGCCAGAAAATCGTTGGTTTTCACCCGATTATTCACTACTTTTACACCGATGAGACTGAGCTTGGAGTATTTAAAATGTTCTAATTATGAAAAAGATTTTAGAAGTACTCCAGTATGGCGAATTCGATTTCCGTTTCAATACGGATATCGATGTGAGCAGACGTCCGGAGATCATTTCCGACATTGCATCAAAGCTGTCTTTCTGCATGGCCACAAAACTTTGGGGCGGAAACGAGCAATCTGTCCTGGCCGTGATTCGCGCTTTGGCCATTGCCGATTTGTCCCTGTGCGTAAACCGGAAGTCGATGCTGCGAGAGTTGGCTCGTTCCTCGGAAATGCTGGCCCGTGTTTTCCAGGAGGCAAAAAGGGAATTCGAGAAACAAGGCGGAAAGGTACTCACCTTCGGCCCCGAAATCACCCCTGGCAAAATCAAGAGCTGACTTATGGAGCGCACGGTTGTCCGGAAGCTCCCCGACGGGAGTGTCCGGAGGGTCCAACCCTTCCACGTAAGTCTGGAAGGGCTGGAGAAAGCTATCATCTGCCGGGACCAGGAAGACTACGACGCAGTGGAGAAACAGCTGGTTATCTGCGCCAAACGTAAAAATGTCCTGATTATCATCCATACCGTGGTCTCCAATCATGCCCATGTTGCGGTTCTGGCGGCTCAGCTGCAATCGGCCCAAGCCTATGCCGACGAGGTGAAGAGAATGATCGGCATGTGGGTGCGCCGCAAGTACGGAGACGCCAAACTGATGAAAAATGTGGATGCCGGTGCAATTGGCCTGGACAGTAACCAACACGTCAGGAACGCCCTGGCCTATATTCCGCGGAATACCCTGGATAACGGCTGCAACGTGAACGAATACCCCTGGACCGGTTACCGGGCCATGTTCCGGAGGGTCGATGCCAGCGTTGAAGTCGGCCGGAGGGTAGCTTCCCTGACGAAAAGGGAAAAAGCCGCCATCATGCACACTTGTGACGATTTGGCCGATGTGCCCTGGCTCCTGGACAGCGATGGCCACCTAATTCCGTCCAGTTTCTGCGACACAGCCTATCTGGAACAAGTCTTCAATGGGGACCAGGCCTTTTTTATCCGCACCATCGGCTCGCTGAATAGCCCCGAAATGCGTTACACGCTTATTGAGCAGCCCCGTACCCGCCTGCCCGACAGCGAGTTCCATAAAGTGGTGAACGACATATGCCTAAGGTGGTATCGGCAGGACATCGCAGAAATCCCCATGGACAAGAAAATCCGCCTGCTCACCTACGTTAGGCGCACCATGCGGACCACCCTCCCGCAACTCGCCCGCATCTTCGGCATGGCACGCGATCAGGTGGCCGAAACCATTGGGCAGCTCTGAGAGGGTTGGCTGCTATCTGGGAGAGGTCTACCGGTGTTCTGGGAGAGGTCCTGCGAAAGTTTGGAAGAGGTGCGATTTTTCAGTCGACACCTCTCCCATCTATTATGCCTTCCATCGGCCTGAGTGGCCGATTCCATGGGAGAGGTCCATCACAAAAAAACGCACCTCTCCCAGAACGATGGATCACCTCTCCCAGAACGATGGCGAATCCTCCCAAGCCGCCGCCGGACCGCCCGGCCGACGATGCTTTGGGGACGCCGGGGTGGGCAATTCGGCCGCGAAGGGGAAGGAGGCGAGGAGGCGACTGAAGCGGGCGGCGATTTCCGCATTGCACAGGTTCCCCGTGGAGCCTTCGTGGGTGCGTTCCAGTTGGCCGTGGAAGTGGAATCGGCCTTCCTGTACGGCCTGGCCCACTTGCCGATAAGCGTCGCGGAAGGGGACGCCCGTGGCCACCAGATGGTTCACCTCTTCGACGCAGAAGGCCTGCTCGTACAGCGGCAGGGACATCAGGCCGGTGGTGACGGTGATGCCCGGAATGGCGTAGATGAGGATGTCCAGGCAGGCGTCCATTTCGTCAAACAGGGGCAGGTACAGCTCCTTGAGCAGCTGCAGGTCGCGGAAGTAGCCCGACGGCAGGTTGCCCGTGATCAGGCGGATGTCGCCGGGAATGCCCTGCAGGCGGTTGCAGTGCGCCCTCACCAGCTCGAACACGTCCGGATTTTTCTTTTGCGGCATAATGCTGGAGCCCGTGGTGTAAGCGTCCGGAAGCTTCAGGAAGCCGAAGTTCTGGCTCACGAAAAGGCAGCCGTCGGCCGCGAATTTTCCCAGGGTTTCGGCCAGGCAGGCGTAGGCGAAGGCCACCATCCGTTCGCATCGGCCCCGGCCCATCTGGGCGTAGATGGAATTGTAGGCCAGGTCCTGGAATCCCAGGAGTTCCGTGGTGCGCCGGCGGTTCAGCGGGGCCGACGACCCATATCCGGCGGCCGAGCCCAGCGGGTTCAGGCTGCTCACATCCCAGGCGGCCTTCAGGAAGACGAGGTCGTCGCAGAGGCTCTCGGCATAGGCCCCGAACCACAGGCCGAAGGAAGAAGGCATGGCTACCTGCAGATGCGTGTACCCCGGCATCAGGACGTCTTTCAGCGCCTCGGAGCGCTCCTGAAGCAGGTGGAACAGTTGTGAGACTTTCTCCACCGTGGTGCGGATGCGCGCGCGTGTGAACAATTTGATGTCCAGCGCCACCTGGTCGTTGCGGGAGCGGCCGGTGTGGACCTTTTTCCCCATGTCTCCCAGTTTTTCGGTCAGCCGGGCTTCCACCTCGGAGTGAACGTCTTCCCCGGATATCGTAAACCGGCCTTCCAGCGCCTCCTGGCGCAGTTTTTCCAGCTCGGGCAAAAGCTGGGAAAGCTCGTCGGCCTGGAGCAGCCCCACTTCCGAGAGCATGGTGATATGCGCCATGGTGCCTTCGATGTCGAAGGGGGCCAGCATCAGGTCCAGCTCCCGGTCGCGGCCCACGGTGAAGGCGTCGATCCGCGCGTCGTCGTCAAATCCTTTATTCCAGATTTTCATAGGTTTCCAGTAATTTCAGGTAAGTGTCCAAGCCCTGTTCTAGCTCTGACAGGCAGATGTACTCGTCGGCCGTATGCGAGCGGGCGCTGTCTCCCGGGCCGATTTTCACGGTAGGGAAGCGGCAAAGGGCCTGGTTGGACAGGGTGGGGGATGAGAACCGGTTGATTCCCAATTCGATGGCAGCTTTCACAAGCGGGTGTCCCAGGGCGATGGACGATCCGTTGAGCCGCAGGGACCGTGCTTCTACCTGGCACCGGACCGCCTGCAGGACGGCGTCCAGGACGGCCTTGTTGTCGCCGACGGTCCTTACGTCCACCACGAAAGAGCAGCGGTCCGGGACTACATTGTGCTGGGTGCCGGCCTGGATCTGGGTGACATTCATGCCATGGCTGCGGAACCAGTCGATATCCGGCAGGGCTTCGTAGATGGCGTTCACCCCTTCGCCCCGTGCGGCATGGCCGGATACGCCCAGGGCCGTGCAGTCCAGGACCATCAGGCCGCGTTCACTCACCGCCATCTGCAGGCGCGTGGGCTCTCCCATGATGCCGCAACGGATGGGGCCGGCCTGGGCTTCGATCAGGGGAAGCGTGGCTTCCAGGCCATTGTGCCCGCTGATTTCCTCTTCTGCGCTCAGGGACAGGACCAGGGTGTGTTTTTGGGGCGAATATTGCCGGAAAGCCTGGATCAGGGTAACCACCGAGCCGCCGTCGTCATTGGCACCCAGCCCGTAGATGCGGTCCTCCTCCAGTGTGGGTTTGAACGGGTCCCGGGTCCATCCGGAGACCGGTTTTACCGTATCCAGGTGCGCGTCCATCAAAAGCACAGGCCCTTCCCCCTTGACAAACCAGAGGTTGTTCCCGTGCCTGCGGGGATGCAGGTCCTGCAGCCGGTCTTCCAGAAAATCGGCCACGGCCTTTTCCTCCCGGCTCACGGAAGGAATGCCGATGATCTCCTGCAGCAGCTGCCTCATGCCTCTTCGGGGTGGCGGTTATAGTAGATCCGGAGCGGGGTTTCCAGCACTTTGATGAAGCCTTTGGCGTCGTCGGCTGTCCAGCCTTTCTGCATTTCGCCGTACTCGCCGAAGGGGTTCTTCACCAGGTCTCCGGGCGTATCCACGCCGGTGCATTCGTACCATTTGGGACCCACCGTCATGATCACCGTGCCGGTAACGTAGCGCTGGGTGCTTTCCAGCATGGCCTCCATGTCCCGCATCACCGGCTCCAGGTACTGGCTCTCATGCAGGAACATCCCGTACCAGTTTCCCACCTGGTCTTTCCAGTACTGCTGCCATTTGCTCAGGGTGAA
>CAMHST010000048.1 GCA_946187865.1 uncultured Bacteroidales bacterium | reverse complement strand
GAACTTCTGCATGATATAGCCGCGCACCAGCTGCCACTTGAAGTCCTCGATGAAGCCGGGGAACTCTTTCTCCACCTGCTCGGAGGTGAACTTGCCGTCATTGGCATAGATGAGCCAGCGCTTGAGGAAGGCTTCCGGGAGCTCCAGATTGGCCTTTTCCACAAAATACTTGCGGACATCGGCACCGAAACGGTAATTGGCATCCTGCTCGTGGGAGGCTTTGATGCGCTCGATGAGCTTTTCTTCGAACTGCTCCGGGGTGGTTACCGTGCCCTCGCCGAAGATTTTGTCGTAGGTCTCCTGGTTTTCCTCTGCTGCAACATAGGTTTTCACATTCACCACGGTGAAGGTGAACTCCGGATTCAGCTCTGCCAGGCGGGTCTTGTCTACCTTGAGCATGGCGGCGCGGTCTGTCTCGTTGGGGAAAGCCTCGGTCACGTTCACATTCAGCTTGTCACCGGCCTTCACGCCCACAAAAGCGGGACGCAGGTCCTGAGCCACATTGGCGATAGACACATACACGCCCTCTGCCTTATGGCCTTCGTTTTCGATGTCGGCGATGATATAGTCGTTCTCTCCGGCCTTCTTACCTTCCTGAAGCGAACCATACTGCTGAAGCAACTGCTCACGGGCGGCCTTCTTCTGGTCTGCGGTGATGTTGATATCGTAATAAGGGATCTTGTCTTCCTTTCCCACCTCGAAAGTCATTTCCGGGGTCTGGGCCAGGTCGAATTTGAAGGTGAAGTCGTTGCCGGCCTTCCACTCCAGCTGCGGCTGATCCTCTGACGGAAGGGGCTCACCCACGATGCGGATCTTTTCGTCGCGGATAAAGTTGTCCAGCTGCTCACCCACGAGGCCGTTTACGCTCTCGTAGAGGGCCTGGTCCCCATAAAGGCGCTGGATGAGGCCGATCGGGGCCATCCCCTTGCGGAACCCTTTGATGTCCGCCTTGCGTTTGTACTCGTTGAGGCGCTTGCGCAGCGGCTCTGCATAGTCGGCGGCTGCAATCTCGATGGTAAGCTGATAATTCAGCGCATCGGGCTGGTTTTTTACAATGTTCATATAATGAGAATTATTTAATATTTCGGTTAGGGGCGCAAAGATAGTAAAAATGTGCCAAAGAACCAACTTCTAGGCGCCCTTCCGCTTGGGATAGGCCACCCTGCCGTGGTAGATTTGCTGCAAATACTGCTTGAGCACGCTCTTCATCACATTCAGTTCATGGATGGAGATGTCGGCGTCGTCCAGTTGTCCGGCCTTTTCCTTGGCACTCACCATCTCCTCCACAAACTTGTCGAACGCCTCCGGAGTGAACTCCTTGAGCGAGCGGGACGCAGCTTCGATGGTGTCGCACACCATCAGGATCACCTGCTCCTTGGTCACGGGTTTATGGCCGTGATACTGGAAGGCGCCCATCTGGGAAGGGTCTCCCCCGTCGTTGAGGTATTTGTTCAGGAAATAGGCCGTGTAAGAGGTGCCATGATGGGAAAGGATGAACTCCTTGAGCACATCCGGCAGATGATGCTCGGTGGCGACCGCCAAGCCGTCGTCTACGTGGCGGATAATGTCCGCGGCGCTTTCCATGGGCGTTTTCCCGCTATGGTACTTGGCCGCACCCGGGCTGGAGCTCTCATTTTCAATGAAACACAAGGGGTTGCGCATCTTGCCCAGATCATGATACAGGGCACCGGCCCTAAGCAGGGCAACGTTGGCGTCCAGGGCGCGGCCCACCATATCCACCATGTTCATCACCTGGATGCAGTGCTGGAAGGTACCGGGCGCTTTGGCCGACAGTTCCTGCAGCAGCGGGTTATTGGTATCTGCCAGGTCGTTCAGGCGGGTCACGGAAACCAGGTTGAAAATGCGCTCGAACAGATAGATCAGCGGATACAGGGCCACCGTAAGCATCGAACCCACGAAAATCTGGATCAGGTTGACCCACCAGGTAGAGATGTTGCCGGCGTCGATGAAGCGGAATCCCAGGAAAACGGCCAGCTCCACCCCGAACAGGATGGCCGCATTGACAAACTGCAGCCAGCCCTTGTTGAAACGGGAGAAGGTCCGGATGGTTACCACACCGGCAGTCAGGTACATGACAAAAAGCTCCATGCCGTTTCCGTCGAAAATCAGCAGCGGCAGCAGGGAGACCATGTAAACCGGCAGCACCACCCGCCGGCGGAAGAACGCCAGCAGGTAAAGGGCGAACACCGGGTACGGAATCATGTACATCAGGCCGGGAGCGAAACGCTCCATCACGAAAGTGACCACGGCCGCCAGGAGAAACACCGTGAGCAGGTACAGGTAACGGCTTTTATCCGTGAACACCATGCGGTTACTCACGCTGATGCTCATGAACAGGATCACCACCAGGGCCAGGGCGATAAGGATATTTCCCAGATACAGCAGCACCCGGGGGCCGTCGTAGCCGAACACCTTGTTGTACTCCTGCTTGTAGCTGTCCAGCATCTGGGCCACCTCCGCGGTGATCATCTCCCCTTTGGAGACAATCTTCTCGTCTGCGCGCACATAGCCCAGCGTGGGAGATATATAGTCGGCCGATTCGGCATGGCTCACCTCCGTCATGGACTTGTCGTACAGGAGGTTGGGAACGATGGCTTCATACACGCCCGAACGGCGGAACAGGGAGTCCAGGTTCACGGAAGGGTAATTCTTGGACATCTGGACCACGAGCTGGTCGCGGGCGTCCGATACCTTGTACACTTCTGTCCGGGGATACTGCGTGGCCCTCTTGTTCCGCTGTACGTAAATCAGGTTCTCGGACACCTCTGCATAGCCCTTGTCCACCTTCACCTTGCCGTCCGAGATGATACCGCGGCTGTAGATGTCGTTCAGGCGGGTGACAATCGCGGGACGGAGCTTGTTGTATTCTCCCAGGTCCAGGCTCTGGATGTTGCGCACGGCCGACGAAACCACTTCCTCCGAATACTTGTAGTAAGGGATGACACTGGCGCCGTCCTCGTCCCGTTCCTCCTGGATCTGCTCTTCTGTCTTGAGGATGGGGAAATCGAACTGGGAGACCAGGGTTTCGTAGGGCCAGGGCGTTCCTTTTTTGTAGTCATAATTGAATTTCGCGGTCCTTGGCATCAGAAGCACAAGGACTGCGAAAACAAGGACCAGCGGATAATACCACCGCTGCAGCTTAGGCGTCGATATTTGCATAATGGGCGTTTTCTTCGATAAAGGCCCGGCGCGGCGGGACGTCGTCTCCCATCAGCATGGAGAACGTGCGCTCTGCATCGGCCGCATTCTCGATGGTGATCTGGCGGAGGACCCGGCGGGCGGGATCCATGGTGGTTTCCCAGAGCTGCTCGTCGGACATTTCACCCAGACCTTTGTACCGCTGCACCGTGACCCCCTTGTCCGAGCCGTGGCCCAGTTCCTCGGTGGCGGCGTCCCGCTGGGCGTCTGTCCAGCAGTAGCGCTCTTCCTTGCCCTTTTTCACCAGATACAGCGGCGGGGTAGCCAGGTATACATATCCGTTTTTAATAAGGTCGAACATGTAACGGAAGAAGAAGGTGAGGATAAGGCAGGCGATGTGGGAACCGTCCACATCGGCATCGGTCATGATAATCACCTTATGATAGCGGAGTTTGCTCAGGTCCATGTGCTTCTCTCCGGAGTCGTCTTCCTGGGCCACCGTAACGCCCAGGGCCGTGTAGATGTTGCGCACCTCCTGGCTCTCGAAAGCGCGGTCCTGCGCGGCCTTTTCCACGTTCAGGATTTTACCGCGCAGCGGCAGGATGGCCTGGATGCGGCGGTCGCGGCCCTGTTTGGCGGTACCGCCTGCGGAGTCTCCCTCTACCAGGAAAAGCTCGCACTTTTCCGGATCGTGGTCACTGCAGTCCGCCAGTTTGCCGGGCATGCCGGCCCCGCCCATCGGCGATTTGCGCTGCACCATTTCCCGGGCCTTGCGGGCTGCCGCACGGGCCGTAGCGGCCAGGACAATCTTCTCTACGATGGTCTTGGCCTCCTTGGGATGTTCCTCCAGATACTGGTCCATGGCGGCGGCTGTGGCCTGGGATACGGCCGATGTCACCTCCGAGTTGCCCAGTTTGGTCTTGGTCTGGCCTTCGAACTGGGGTTCCGCCACCTTGACGGAAATGACTGCGGTAAGGCCTTCGCGGAAATCTTCCGGGGAAAGGTCTCCTTTGAACTTGGCAAGCAGGTTGTTCTTCTCTGCGTAGTTCTTCAGCGAACGGGAAAGGCCCATCTTGAAGCCCTGCAGGTGCGTTCCGCCTTCTATGGTGTTGATGTTGTTCACATAGGAATAGATGCGCTCCCGGAAGCCCGTATTGTACTGGAGGGCGATGTCGATGGGGATGATCTTGTCCGTGTTCACACAGATGGCGTCCGGGATGAGCTTGGCCTCTCCGGCATCCAGGTAGTCGATGAATTCCCTGAGGCCCTGCTCGGAATAGAAGACATCCCGGCGGTACACCTGCCGGCCGGTGGCATGGCGCTCACCGTCTTCTGCAGTCTCGAACTCCTCCACCTTTTCCCGAAGGTCCGTAAGGGTGATGCGGATGCCTTTGTTCAGATAGGAAAGCTCCCGGAGCCGGTTGGCCAGGGTGTCGTACTTGTACACCGTGGTGAGCTGGAAGATGGTGGGATCCGGATGGAAGGTGATGATGGTTCCGCTGTCATTGGACTCGCCGACCACCTTTACCTCCGTAATGGGCTTGCCCTTGGAATAACGCTGCTCGAAGATTTTCCCCTCACGGTGGATTTCCGCGACAAGGAGGTCGCTCAGGGCGTTCACGCAGGAAACACCCACACCGTGCAGGCCGCCGGACACCTTATAGCTGTTCTTGTCGAACTTGCCGCCGGCATGAAGCACCGTGAGCACCACTTCCAGGGCGCTGCGATGCTCTTTCTCGTGCATGCCGGTAGGAATGCCACGGCCGTTGTCCTGCACCCGGATGGAGTTGTCTTCCAGGATCTTTACATCGATATCCGTGCAATATCCGGCCATGGCTTCGTCTATACAGTTATCCACCACCTCATATACCAGATGGTGCAAACCGCGCTCGCCGATGTCGCCGATATACATGGAGGGGCGCTTGCGCACCGCCTCAAGACCTTCCAAAACCTGGATACTGTTGGCGGAATACTGTTCTTCCGCCATTTTCATCTGCTCGTTCTCTATCATTTTTCTCTACTTTGTTGACAAAAAAACAGGCCTTAAAAACATGCGTTCCAAGGCCTTTCCCTAAAACATACAAAGTTACAAAAAAGCGGTGAATTTTCCAAGAAATCCACCGCTATAATCCAGCTAAAATATGCCCATTTTCCGCTCAGAAACTATACTGGGCGCCCACCGAGAACCAGATGCCTTTCTCGGCGTGGAAAAGGGTCCGCTGCACCTCCATGTTCAGCAGGTTCCCCACCCGGAGCCAGGCTGCCAGACGGCGGGTGAAACCATACTCTCCATACAGGCCCAGGTCTGCATAGCCGGGAACATGCAGCGGAACTGCCGCCGTCTGGCCTTCCGGCAGCTGAAGCACGCGTTCGGTGGCCGCATCCAGGTCAAAGCCGGCCTTGATGCGTCCGCCCCAATTGTACAGGAACTTGAACTGGGCGAGGAGTGCAGGCGGTGCGAAAAGGTAGTCGCTGGAAAGCGTGGAATGCTGATATCTCAGGTGGACGTCGGCGTCCAGGCGCTCGGAGGACCAGCCGGCTTTTGCATCGGCATAGAACAGGCCGTAATTGGCCCGACCGGCACTGGGATAGGAAGAGGACCAGCTGGTATCATAGGCATACCCCCACTCCAGGGCGTTGGCACGGAACGCGTAGCCGGCGTTCACGTTGTAATGCACCCGCTCGGAAACGTTGCCCCGGACACCGGCCGACACGTGCACAGACTCGGTCTCAAAGTCCAAGGCGGAACGCAGGAAAGAGGGAAGGAAGTGATTCCGCTCCAGCAGCGACCCGTACGTCTCCAGCTGGTTTCCGCCGGTGACGGAGGCCTGCAGCACAAAGCTTTCCGGCACCACCTGATAATCCACATACACATCCGGGAACAGGGTGTTGCCCCGGGTGGGATAGAAATAGTCGTCGGAGCGGAAAGAGAAAGATGCCTTGAGTCCCAGATTCAGGCGGAAACCGCCCGTCTGGAAGACATAGCGCGGAATCAGGGAAAGTGCGCCAACCCGGCCTTCCCCGGTGAACACGCCTTCCACCTGGTAATCCAGGCGGATCTGACTGCGCCTGAGATTCGCGCCTACACCGCCGTCCGACAGGAGGTACGTCTCTTTGAAGCCCTCCCTGAAGAGGTGGCGGGCCTGCAGGCCCACGTTGTAGTAGAAAGCTGTCTGGGGAGCGGACTGCACCCGCGCCTGCAGGGCGGCGATATGATGCGCCTTCTCCTGGAAGGCATCGGAAGCGAAGAGGTTGCGGTAGAGGACATCGGCCGTGAGCATGCCTTCGTTCCAGGCGTAAAGGCCATTCACACCCACGGAAGTCCGGGCGTCGGCCCCGCTGTAAAAGGTGCCGTCACCCCTGAAATAATGTTCGGTGTCCAGAGAGATATTGCGGTACTGGCCGAAGTAACCCTGATGCCTGCCATAGAGATTGAGCCGGAAATTGTCCTTTTTCACGGGGCTCCAGACCGCATCCAGTTCCGGATGGAACCCGTAACCGGCCCCGAGGCGGATGAGCAGCGTCTGCTCTTCATAGGAGCGGGGCGCCGTACGGAGCTGCACCAGATAGGGATTGAACTCATAGGCGCCGCGGTACGGGGTGGTGCGCACCTCGTAATCCATGTCCAGGTTGAATTTCAGGAGGGAGTCCGGAACGGCCATCTGCTGAACCGGTTTCTCGATGCCGGTAGCGGCCTGCTCATAGATATTGGTCACCTCCACCACCGGATTCAGGTTCTGGGCCGTCGCCGGGATGCCCAACAGCAGCGCCAGGGCTGCGGAAAACTGTATAGCGTGTTTCATGTTCTACTGCAATTTACGGAGTCTTACATCCACCTGGTCAAGCACATCGTCCTCTGCACCCGAAGGAGTGTAGCCGGAGCGGATGCTCTCGAAGGTAGCCTTGGCCTGGGCCGTGTTGCCCTGCTCGGCGAAGCTGTCGCCCAGCACGATGAAGGCCTTGGCCAGCCAGTAATTCTGACCGCCGGCCTTGTCGGCAAAGGCATATACCCGTTCCTGGATCTGGCCGAACTGGGCCCGGTCGAACAGGTCCTGGATAACCAGATAGGCGGCCTCTGCCCCTTCCGGGGTGGAAGGCTGGGCGGAGAGAGCCTGGAAGTCGGCCATGGCCTCTGTGCGGCGGCTGGTGCTGAAGAACGACTTGGCCCTGACATACAGCGCTTCCCGCTGCAGGGCGGCATCGCCGGCCTCCACCAGCGGCTGGGCGGCCGCAATGGCGTCTTCCCACTGCTTGGCGCGGAAGGCGGAGCGCATCAGACCGGCAGCGGCCGACGCCTTGTTCTCTTCCAGACGGGCCTGCTCCTGAAGCTGGAGGTAGGACCCATAGGCTTTGCCGTAATTGCCCAGCGCATAGTTGAGATGGGCGTATTGCAACAGGGCCGATTCAGCCAGTGCGGCATCCAGCCCGCCTTCCAGGGCGGCCTGGTACTGGTCGGCCGCCTGCTCCAGGGAACCGGAAGCGCGGTAGCACTCGCCCAGGTAGAACCGGGCCTTGGCCCCATATACCGGGCGGGGATAACGGTCCAGATAGGCCTGCAGCGTGGTTGTCGCCTTGGCAATGTCGCCGGAGAGGAAAATCTGCTCCGCCGTGGAGAAATAGACCTCCTCTTTCTGCTCCTCGCTCCGGTGGGCATCGCCTCCCAGGCTGTTCACATAGGCCAGATAAGCGTCGGGATCCTGGCGCGAGCGGTAGATAGACTCGATGGCCAGGAGGGCATCCTCCGCATGGTCTCCGCCGTCCCGGACCACCTGCTTGTACAGGTTCAGCGCTTCCTCGTCGCGGCCCTGGTTGCGGGCGATGGTGCCCAGCTCCAGCGTGGCCAGCGTGGCCATGGAAGGGTCTTTGGTGCTTTCCCGCAGCGCGGTGAAAGCCTCTGCGGCTTCCTGCTGGGCTCCCGTGGCCACGTAGGCCCGGCCCAGCTCATAGTAAGTCTCACTGTAATACGGGGCGGCGGGAGAGGCGTGTTTCACGCCCTCCAGGAAGCGGATCTTGGCTGCGTCGTCCTGCAGCAGACCGCTGGCCACACCGGCACGGAACGCGGGATACAGGTCGTCCGGGTCCGGATAGTCCCGCATTTTTTTCTCATAGGCGCCTATGGCCGACGGATAATCGGCCCGGAAGAAATAGCAGTCGCCGATCCGGGTCTGGGCGTCGCCGCCGTACTGGCTGTGCCGGCCCCCCAGATACTGGCCGAACCAGCGCAGCGCCTGCTCGTAGTTACCTTCTTTAAAGTACGTGTACGCTATCTGGTACGGAAGGAGCTCACCCTCGGCCTGGCCGGGAAGGGCGCTCAGGTTGTACAGGTCTGTGAGGATGCCCCGGGCATCCGGGTATTTCCCGTCCCGGTAATAGGCTTCTGCCAGCCAGTAACGGGACAGCTGGTTGAACCCGTCCCGCGAAGGGCTGTAGTATGCCGCCGTTTTCAGATGGGGAACGGCCGCACGCCAGGAACCCATCTCCATCAGCTGGCGGGCCCGCAGGAAATAGGCCTTCATGTAATTGCTCTGCATGGCCGGTTCCAGCACGTCCAGGTTGTCGTAGGCCTCTACGGCGGCCTCGTAATCGTGGTTCTGGAGGGCCACCATGGCCATGTAAGAATAGATCTGGTCGCCGCGGGACTGGGTGTTGAAGCGGCTCAGGTAGGTCTGGAAAGGAGCGGTGTCCTTGCCCAGGTCGAATGCCAGTTTGGCGTAATTGAAATAGGCGTCTTCCTGCACTTCCTGGGAGAAGTCCAGTTCTGCAGCCTCATGGAAAGCCTCCAGGGCGGCCACCTTGTTTTTCAGCTGGATCTGGCTGTAGCCCAGCTGATAGGAAGCCATCTGCCCCAGGGAATCCGGCACCGCACGCACCCGCTCGAAGTTTTCTGCGGCACCCTGCCAGTCCTGGGCCAGGTACATCATCTCGCCGGCATAGAAATAGTCGGCGCGGGTCTTGGCCTCGCTGCCGCTCAGGTGGGCGTCGTAATAGGCGCGCGCCTTGTCCACATCGCCCCTCACCAGGTAGGACTCGCTGATCATGCGGGCCAGGCGGGGTTTGCGGTCTTCGGGGGCGGCATCCAGCATCTGCTCCCCACTACGGACCACATAGGCGTAGTCCTTCTCATTGAATCGGCATTCCAGGATATAGTACCGGGCCAGGTCTTGGAAACGGACATCGCCGGCGGCCTTCTGGAACCATTCCTCGGCCTCCGGGAAGCGCTCCTGGGCATAGTTCAGGTAGCCCAGCGTGTAGCAGGAGGGGGCGGTATAGTCTGAATAGGGCAGCTTGCTCACGGCCGACAGCACCGACTCTGCATACTGCCACTCGCCGGCACGGTAGGCGCTGTAGCCCAGTTTATAGGAATACTCCGGGAGTTGGGATTTGTACAGCTGGTCACGCTGGATGGAGGAAAGCAGCAGCAGAACCCGCTGATAGTCTTCCTGGTCAAAGAGGTCCATCGCCTGGAAGAACGACACCTGCGGTACCAGCACCGATTCCGGCCAGTTCTGGAGATAGGCCTGGGCCAGTTCCTGCCGGTTGTCCAGTTTCAGTGCCAGGGACGACAAGACACAGTAGCCCTCCGGCATGGCGCCCTGTTGGCCTTCCAGCGAAGCGATGGCCTCTGCATACAGTCCTTTCTGGTAGTATTGCCGCCCGGCGTCCCAGTCCTGGGCCCAGGCGGAAGTGAATATGAAAGCGGCGGAAAGTGCCGCGAAAATTCTTTTCATCGTAAGCGTTTTGTCAATTTTACAAAAATACGAAAAAAACTGATTATATTTGCGTGATTGTGTCAAATATCGCGCCATGGAACCTCTCATTCATTTCAGCGGAGCCGATATCCTCAACGGAGAAAGCACCGTCATCTACGGCCTGGACATGGATGTCATGCCGGGAGAGTTTGTCTATATCGTAGGCAAGGTGGGGTCCGGTAAAACCTCCATCATCCGCACCATTACGGCAGAAAACCGCCTTCTCAGCGGAGAAGGGATGGTATGCGGCTTTAACCTGCGTACCCTCCGGCCCAAGGACATCCCCTACCTCAGGCGCAGTATCGGCGTCATTTTCCAGGATTTCCAACTGCTGATGGACCGCACCGTGGAAAAGAACCTGGAATTCGTGCTCCGCGCCACCGGCTGGAAAGACAAGCAGGAGAGCGATGCCCGCATATCCGCCGTCCTGGAAAGCGTGGGCATGATCACCAAGGCGCACAAGATGCCTCACCAGCTCTCCGGCGGGGAGCAGCAGCGCATCGCCATAGCCCGGGCGCTCCTGAACAAACCCTCCGTCATCCTGGCCGACGAGCCCACCGGTAACCTGGACGGGGAAACGGCCGACGAAATTCTCCAGCTGCTGTGCTCCCTGAACGAAGCCGGCACGGCCGTGGTCATGGTCACCCACAACCGGAACATCTTCGAAAAGTATCCCGGCCGCGTCTTCTCCTGCCAGGGAGAAAAATGCACGGAGGTAGTGGACGAAGGGATTGACGTCGTACTATGACCCGGAAAGAAAGAAGCCATGCCATCATGGACTGGTTCTCCCGGAACCAGCCCCTCGCCGCCACGGAACTGCATTACGACAATCCCTTCCACCTGCTTATCGCCGTCATTCTCAGCGCCCAGTGCACAGACAAGCGGGTCAATCTGGTCACCCCTCCCCTCTACCAACGCTTTCCCACCCCGGAAGCTTTGGCATCGGCCTCTTTCGACGATGTATATCCCTTTGTAAAAAGCGTTTCCTATCCCAACGCCAAAACCAGCCACCTGATTGCCATGGCGCAGCAGCTTCTGGCCCGTTTCGACGGGGAAGTTCCCTCCGACATCGACGCCCTGATGAGCCTTCCGGGCGTAGGTCGGAAAACGGCCAACGTCATTGCCTCCGTGGTGTATGACAAGCCGGTGATCGCCGTGGACACACACGTATTCCGCGTGTCTCACCGTCTTGGCCTCTCCGACGGGAAAACGCCCTACGCCGTGCAGCAGGACCTGGAACGGCATATCCCCCTGGAGCAGCGCGCCATTGCCCATCACTGGCTTATCCTGCACGGCCGCTACATTTGCACGGCCCGCAAGCCCGCCTGCGAGCGCTGCCCCCTCACTGCCTGGTGCCGGGAGTATCCCCTGCTTCACCACTGATTCCCCGCGTGGAGACTATCTAGCCACCACCAAAAGATACCGGTCCAGGCCGACAGTACAGCCAAAGATATGGACGGGGCCGCCGGAGCGCACCTTCAGCTTGGCGCGAAGCTGGTCGGAGGTGACCGGCAGATTGCGGGCCGTGACTTCGGCCGACGGGTAACGCCTGCCCAGATCCTTGATGGAACGGTTGCTGAAAGGGACAGACTCCAGGATCCGGAACCATTTCCCGAACGGGGTCAGGGCCGACACCGGCGAGGGAGCCGTGTACAGATGCGTGTGCCGGGACAGTTTGGCCAGACCGTAGCGGCAGGGCAGGGTAAAAGCACCGGCTTTCAGGAGCGCTTTTCCGGGCTCGAACAGCCAGCCTTCCGGGGCCGACGCATAGACCGGCGCCGTCTCTTCCGGAACCTCCAGCACGGCACCCCCCTCGTAAACGGTCAGCGCGTACGGGCCTTCGTATCCCCGTTCCAGCACAAGCAGCAGTTCCTTGCACTCCCCTTCCGCAGCCACCACATGCACGGCCCTGACACCCCCCAGCTGCTTGCACACCAGGGAGATATCGGCCATCGGGGAAAGCTTCAGCAGCACCCGCGGCGCCGCCTGCAACAGTTCCGGCAACAACTGCAGCACGTCCGGCTGGCAAGCTTCCAGCCGGAACACCTTCCGGCCGTCGGCAGCACGCCGCGCCGGGTCCAGGAAAAGAAGATCGGCCTGGAAACCGTCTAGCACCGCAGAGAGACCGCCCGGAACCAGTTCCTGGCAGCGGACCGTGATATTACCCGCCCCCAGCGTCCGGAAATTCCAGGTGGCGGCTTCGGCGAGGGCAGGGTTCATCTCGTTGTAAAGCACCTCGGAGAAATGCTGCGAAAACGCCCAGCTGTCCACGCCCAGCCCGCCGGTGAGGTCTGCCACGCGCATTCCATTTCCGCCACATGCGGCAGCGGCCACCTGTGCCTTATACCGGGCTGTCTGGGACGACGAGCATTGCTCGGCCGACAGCGGAAGCGGATAGCGCAGCGACGGCACTGCCACCCATTCCGGCACTTTGCCGCGGAGTTTCCGGCGCACCTCCAGCGTGCTCAGCGCCAGGGAGAAATCCTCCACCTCTGCCGCCCATTTGTCCCGGGAAAGGGCCAGGGCGCCCAAATCGTCGGCGTCGTGCTGCAATATGAAAGATGTAAAATCCATTCTGTTGCAAAAATACGTATAAAACTTTATATTTGTATGATAGAAAAGACAAACACTAAAACACATAAACAAAATGAAAGATTACAAGCAAGCAGCCCAAAGCTGGCTGGACGGTAATTTCGATGCCCAGACCAAAGCCGAAGTCAAAAAACTGATGGAATCGGACCCGGCAGGGCTGGAAGACGCCTTCTACCGCAACCTGGAGTTCGGAACCGGCGGCCTTCGCGGCACCATGGGCGTGGGCACCAACCGGATGAACAAGTACACGGTGGGCATGGCTACCCAGGGCCTGGCCAATTACATCAAGGCCCACGTAGAGGGCCCCAAGAGCGTCTGCATCAGCTACGACGCCCGCAACAATTCGGAGCTGTTCGCCCAAATATCGGCCGATGTCCTTTCCAACAACGGCATCAAGGTCTATCTGTTCGATGGCCTGCGGCCCACCCCGGAGCTGAGCTACAGCATCCGCGCCAAGAAAGCCACCGCCGGCATCATGGTCACCGCCAGCCACAACCCTAAGGAATATAACGGCTACAAGGTGTTCTGGAGCGACGGCGGCCAGATTACCGCCCCCGTAGACAAAGACATCGTGGCGGAAGTGGCCAAGATTGAAGACCCGGCCGATGTCCGCTTCAGCCCCGTCGCCGGCGAAAAACCCGCCCCCGAGGAAATGATGGGCCGGGAAGTGGACGAGTGCTACCTGCGGGACATCACCTCCCTCACCCTGAGCCCGGAGGCTGTGAAAAAGCACGCAGACCTCAAGATCGTCTATACCCCGCTGCATGGCTGCGGCGTGCGCCTGATGCCGGAAGCCCTTAAGCGTGTGGGCTTTACCAATATCATCCACGTTCCGGAGCAGGACGTGAACGACGGCAACTTCCCCACCGTGGTCTCCCCCAACCCGGAAGAGCCCGCCGCCATGGCCATGGCCCTTGCCAAGGCCGACGAAACCGGCGCAGACCTGGTCCTGGCCACAGATCCGGACGCAGACCGCCTGGGTATCGCCGTCCGGGACAACGACGGGAAGATGGTCCAGCTCACCGGCAACCAGACCTGGAGTTTCCTCACCTATTACATCCTCACCCGCTGGAAAGAGCTGGGCAAGCTGGAAGACGGTAAAGGCTACGTGGTCAAGACCATCGTCACCTCGGAACTGATCGCTGCCATCTGCGAAAGCTTCGGCGTCAAGTGCTACAACGTGCTCACCGGCTTCAAGTACATCGCAGAGGTGGTGAAGCGCAACGAGGGCAAAGGCACTTTCATCTGCGGCGGCGAAGAAAGCTACGGATTCAACCTGGGAGAATTCGTGCGTGACAAGTGCGCGCAGGTTGCCGGCATCATGGTGGCCGAATGTGCCGCCTGGGCCGCCGAGCAGGGGCTTACCCTGTACCAGCTGCTGCAGAAGGTCTATGAGAAATACGGCCTGTACGAAGAAAAGATGGTGTACATCGTCCGCAAAGGAAAAACCGGCGCAGAGGAAATCCAGAAAATCATGGCCGACTATCGCAGCTGCCCGCCCAAGGAAATCGCAGGCAGCCCGCTGGTGAAGGTCATCGACTACAACCTTCCGGAGCAGACCGGCCTGCCCAAGAGCAACGTCCTTCAGTTCTTCAACGCAGCGGGAGACGTCGTTTCCGTCCGCCCGTCCGGCACCGAGCCCAAGATCAAATTCTACT
>CAMHST010000047.1 GCA_946187865.1 uncultured Bacteroidales bacterium | reverse complement strand
TGATCACGTACTGCAGGCCGTTTTCCAGGATGAAGCGGTCGAAGTACTCGGTGGCGATCACCAGCGTCCGGGGAACCATCACCTTCACATCCTCCCACTGCTCATAGAGCTGATGCTTGTACAGGATGTGGTTCAGGAAGGCCAGCCCGCGGGCTTTGCCGCCGAGTGACCCTTCCCCGAAGCGGGAGAACCAGATGGTGTCGTTGAAGGTGGCCGGGTCGAAGCGGGCCACCACGCCCAGGCTCTGCCGCACCCGGTAGTTGTGGATGAGGGGAATGGCCATGGCCCGGAATTCCGCCGCCGTGGGCAGCATGCTGTTTTTGATGGCGTTGCCTTCCTGGAAAATGCCCCGGGCAAGCAGCCAGCGGGAGATGTAGTTCTTGCTGCGGAGCTTGTCCAGCACCTTTTCCGGAAGGGTTTCCAGGACGTCTTCCACCCCTTGCAGGTCCTGTGCGCGGGCGATTTCCCGGCCGCGCTCGTTGGTTGCGACAAAGTCGCCGAAGCCGAATTCCCGGCCGATATACTCCGTAAGCTCATGGGTGAGCGTCTTGGAGCGTTTCATCAGGAAGCCCGCGTGGAGGCTTTCCGCCACCGTGCGCATGCTCTCCTGCGAGCTTTGCATGAGGATGGGCATGCGGGGGGCGTCGGAGCGGATGTATTTGCACAGGTCCACCCCGGCATCCAGCTTTTCCTGCGAGGGCTTGTCTCCCCGGTGCAGCACGAAGCCGATGTCGGAAATCACGCCCAGCATGTTCTCCTTGTAGGTGTTGTACAGGTTTACGGCGTCTTCATAGTTGGTTGCCATGAGAATCTTGGGCCGGGCCCTTTTCCGGGAAATCTGCTGCTCCTCGTTGAGGGCGTCGCGGATGGCTGCGCTGTTCTGCTGGAGCACCATCTTGTACAGCAGCGGCAGATAGGTGGAATAGTATCGGACCGAATCCTCTACCAGCAGGATGCACTGCACCCCCGAGACCAGGATGTCGTCCGGGGCGTTGATGCTGTCTTCCAGCAGTTTGATGATGGCGATAATGAGGTCTGTGCTGCCGTTCCAGCAGAAGGTGTAGTCGATGGCGGAGCGGTCGTGCTCTTCCATCTGGCGGTACACTTCCTTGGAGAAGGACGTGAGCAGGACGATGGGGACGGCTGCGTCGTATTCCTTCATCCTGCGGGCAAAGGTGAAGACATCCACCTCGCCCACGTTGTACATCGTGATGACCAAGTCCCAGCGTTGCCCCTGCTCCGCTTTTTCCAGCGCCTCCCGGGTAGAGGCGGCGCGTTCCAGCGCAGGCGGGTTGCTCAGGTTCAGTTCCGCATATTCCCGGGCGATGCGGGCGTCCAGGCGCCCGTCCTCTTCCAGGGAGAAATTGTCGTAGTTGTTGCAAACCAGCAGGATCCGGCGGATCCGCCTGGCCATCAGCGATGTGGTTTCTGTCATAAGTCTATACCAGTCCTTGGTCCACCATGGCGCCGGCCACCTTGATGAATCCGGCGATGTTGGCGCCTTTCACGTAATTGACGGTGCCGTCCGGCTCCGTGCCGTATTTGAGGCAGGCGGCGTGGATGTCCTGCATAATCCGGCGCAGGTACCCGTCCACTTCTTCCGCCGTCCAGTGCTGGCGCATGGAGTTCTGGCTCATTTCCAGGCCGGAAGTGGCTACGCCGCCGGCATTGGAGGCCTTGCCCGGGGAATACAGCAGGCCGGCTTCCTGAATAATCCGGATGGCTTCCGGGGTGGTGGGCATGTTGGCCCCTTCCGCTACGCAGCGGCAGCCACCTTTCACCAGCGCTTCTGCGTCGGCCTTTTCAATCTCGTTCTGGGTGGCGCAGGGGAGGGCGATGTCACAGGGAATCCGCCAGGGACGTTCGCCCGGATAATACGTGCTGCCGGGGAACTTGGCGGCGTATTCCTTGATGCGGCCGCGGCGGATGTTCTTGAGTTCGAAGACGTAGGCCATCTTCTCTTCGTTCAGGCCTTCCGGGTCGTGGATGAAGCCGTCCGAGTCTGACAGGGTGACCACTTTCGCTCCCAGGCGCATGGCTTTCTGGGCGGCGTACTGGGCCACGTTGCCCGCTCCGGAGATGATCACGGTCTTGCCCTGGAAGCTTTCTCCGCGGGTGGCGAGCATCTGCTCCGTGAAATAGCACAGGCCGTAGCCGGTGGCCTCCGGACGCAGCAGGGAGCCGCCCCAGGCCAGTCCTTTGCCGGTGAGCGTGCCGGAGAATTCGTCCCTGAGGCGCTTGTACTGGCCGAACAGATAGCCGATCTCCCGGCCGCCTACGCCGATGTCACCGGCGGGGACGTCTGTGTCGGCCCCGATGTGGCGGGAAAGTTCGGTCATGAAACTCTGGCAGAAACGCATCACCTCTGCATCCGAGTGGCCGCGGGGATAGAAATCCGAACCGCCCTTGGCGCCGCCCATGGGCAGGGTGGTGAGGGCGTTCTTGAAGGTTTGCTCAAAGGCCAGGAACTTCATGATGGACAGGTTCACGCTGGCATGGAAACGGATGCCTCCCTTGTAAGGGCCGATTGCGCTGTTGCACTGGACGCGGTAACCCCGGTTGATGTGGATTTCCCCGCGGTCGTCCATCCAGGGCACCCGGAACATGATCACCCTTTCGGGTTCCACGATGCGTTCCAGGATTTTCTGGTCCATCAGGTGCGGATAACTGGTGATGTACGGGGCGACGCTTTCCACCACCTCGCGGACGGCCTGGTGGAATTCTTTTTCACCGGGATTCTTGGCGATGACATCCGCCATGAAACCCTCTACATAGTTTTGGGTAAATTTGTCCATAAGTTCGATTAATTACACTACTAACGCACGCAAAGATAATAAATAATTCGTATTTTTGCAGAAGAATGGTTCCGGAATTGATAGACAAATACATTTTTCTTGTCCAGACTTTTGTAGAGGCCGGGGACAGGGGTTTGTCGCTGGAAGAGGTCTCCCGCCGCTGGGAAGACCGTTACGGACAGGCCTACCCGCGCCGCACTTTCCTGAACCACCGGGCCGCCATAGAGGAGGTGTTCGGCATTTCCATCCTGTGCGACCGCAGCACCAACCGGTACCGGATAGACCGGGGGGAAAGTGCTGTGGATAAGCGGGAAGCGCTGGATTACCTGATTAATACCTTCACCGTAAACAGCCTCCTTACCCTGGGGAAAGAACGCCTTTCGGGGCGGGTCTCCGTAGAGGATATCCCATCTGGGCAAAAGTGGCTCACCGCCGTGATGCAGGCCATGCTGGAAGGGGACGTCCTCCGCATCACCTATAAGAAATACCTGAGCGAAGAGGAAGACATCCGCCTCATCCATCCCTATGCCGTCAAGGAGTTCGCCAAGCGCTGGTATCTGGTGGCCTGGAGCCTGACCAACCAGGCGCTGCGGGTGTATGCCCTGGACCGCACCCTTTCGCTGGAAAGGACGGGGGAGCGGTTCCGGATGCCCCGCGGCTTTGACGTGGACGAGCTGTTCGACGCCAGCTACGGCATCTATCTCCGCTCGGAGGGGGAGGAGCCTGTGCTGGTGAAACTGCGCACCACGCTCCGGGAATCGGCCTACCTGCAAGACCTTCCGCTGCACCCCTCGCAGCGGCTGGTGGGCATGGAAGGGGACCGGTGCATCTTTGCGCTCCGGCTGGTGCCGAATCCCAATTTCGTGATGGACCTGTGCAAACACGGAGACCGGCTGGAGGTCCTGGAGCCCCGGAGCCTTCGGGATACCGTTAGGGAAGAATTCAAAAAAGCTTTGCAATTATATGAGACTTAATCACTTTACTTGGGCGGTGGCAGCGGCCGCATTGGCCCTCCAAGCCTGCAATCCCAAAGAAATGACACCGAAAGAAGGTTACATCGGCCCGTCCACCCTTCAGATCCAGGACGGGAAAATGACCCCCGAGCTGCTGCTGTCGCTGGGGCGCCTGTCAGACCCGCAGCTCTCTCCTGACGGCAAGACCATCCTGTACGGGGTGAGCTACACGTCCATCGAAGAAAACCGCAGCGTCCGGAACCTGTTCACCATTCCGGTAGAGGGCGGCGAGCCCACCCAGCTGACGATGGACGGGAAAAGCCTGTCGTCGGCCCGCTGGAGTCCGGACGGGAACGCCATCTTCTTCCTGCAGGGCGGGCAGTTGTACAAAGCCCCGTATAAAGAGGGCAGGCTGGGCGAGCGGGAGCAGCTCACGGACGTGCCCAAGGGCATCGACGACTACCTCCTGTCGCCGGACGCTTCCCAGATGATCTACGTCTCTACGGTCCACAGCGCCGTGGAAGTGCCTGCCGACACAGACCCGATGCTCTCCAAGGCCCAGGCCTATGCCACCGAAGACCTCATGTACCGCCACTGGGACCATTGGCGCACAGACATCAACCACAGCTTTGTGGCTGCGCTGGGCAATGGTATGGTGAAGGAAGGGATGGACATCCTGGGCGGGGCCGATGTGCTGTACGAGCTCCCGAACGGCCCCTTCGGCGATGTGGCAGACCTGTGCTGGAGCCCCGACGGCCGTTATATCGCATACGCCTGCAAGCCCCTCACCGGCAAGCAGTACGCTTTCTCCACCAATACCTGCATCTTCATTTACTGCCCGCTCACCGGGCAGACCACCCAGATTACGTTCACGGGCGGCTATGACACGCATCCGGTCTGGAGTCCGGACGGCACCCGCCTGGCCTGGCTGTCCATGGAACGCGACGGCTACGAGGCCGACAAGGTGCGCCTGATGCTTGCCGATGTCCGTTACGAGGCCTCCGGCGAAGGCCAGAGCGCCAATCCCGCCGTGGAGAACATCCGCGACATCACCGCGGATTTCGCTTATAACGCCGATGGTCCCGTCTGGGCCGACGACAGCAAGTCCATCTATTTCGCAGCTTTGGCAGAGGGTATCCAGGGCATTTTCAACGCTATCGTGGACGCCTCGGAGCCCGCCATCTTCCGCCTCACGGCAGACAATCTGTGGTTCGATTTCGGCTCGCCCTTCGGCGTGCTGCAGGACGGGACCCTGCTTACCACTTACATGTCCATGGACTTCCCCACGGAGCTGGCTGCCGTGAACGACAATGCGGTCCGCCAGATTACCTTCGAGAACGAGCACCTGCTTTCCCAGCTGGACCGCCACGAGACCGAGGCCCGCTATGTGGAAACCGTGGACGGGCAGCAGATGCTGACCTGGGTGCTGTTCCCGCCCCAGTTCGACCCGACCAAAGAGTATCCGGCCATCGAAATCTGCCTGGGAGGCCCGCAGGGCACCCTTTCGCAGGGTTGGAGCTACCGCTGGAATTACCTGCTGATGGCCCATCAGGGTTATGTGGTGGTGCTTCCCAACCGGCGTGGCACAACGGCGTTCGGCCAGCCCTGGTGCGAGGAAATCTCGGGAGACTACATCGGCCTGAACATGCAGGACTACCTGTCTGCTGCGCGGATGATCAAGGCAGAGCCTTATATCAAAGGTGTGGCCGCCTGTGGCGCGTCATACGGCGGTTACAGCGTGTATTATCTGGCCGGTATCCACGGCGACGTGTATGATTGCTTCGTCGCCCATGCCGGAATCTTCAACGAGGAGCACATGTATCTCACCACCGAAGAGATGTGGTTCCCGAACTGGGACAACGGCGGCCTGCACGAGTATGCCTTTACGCCGGAGCAGACCGGTCCCGCCGGCGACGGTGTCACTTTCGGCGGCCTCAAGCAGGGCGGTTCTCCCTGGAGCAACCTTCCCAAGGCACGCCGCCACTACGACAATTCTCCGCACAAGCTGGTGCAGGCCTGGCACACGCCCATCCTGTGCATCCATGGCGGCTCGGATTTCCGCGTGCCCTATGACGAAGGCATGGCCGCGTTCAACGCCGCCCAGATGATGGGTGTTCCGTCCAAGCTCATCGTGTTCCCTACGGAGAACCACTGGATCCTGCAGCCGCAGAATGCCCTGTACTGGCATCGCAGCTACTTCGGCTGGCTGGACCGCTGGATGAAGTAGGGCTCCGCCTGTCCGGCACGGTGACCAGCCTGTCGGCATGGGAAATACCCGTCTTTTACGATATCTGGGAATAATCCTTGGTCACGTACTTGTCTTCGCGGAGCTCGGCCGCCAGGACGGCGTTGACCGGCTTTTCCAACGCAGGGTCCTGGTCCAGGATATGCTGGGCATAGCCACGGGCGTCCGAGAGAATGAGCCCGTCCTTGGCAAGGGAAGCGATGTTCAGTGATACGGGAAGGCCGCTTTGCATGGTGCCTTCCAGGTCTCCGGGGCCGCGCATCTTCATATCCTGTTCGGCCAGTTCGAAGCCGTTTTCCGTGGCGCAAAGAAGGTCCAGCCGCTTCTGGCTTTCCTTGGACACTTTCTGGCCACGCATGAGGATGCAGAAGGATTTTTCCGCACCCCGGCCCACCCGGCCGCGAAGCTGGTGCAACTGGCTCAGGCCAAAGCGTTCGGCACTTTCAATCACCATTACGGAGGCGTTGGGGACATCCACGCCCACCTCTATCACCGTGGTGGATACCAGAATCTGGGCACGGCCCGCCACGAAGGCGCTCATGTTGAACTCTTTCTCCTGGGCGCTCTGCTGTCCGTGCACGATGGCCACCTTATACTGCGGCAGGGGGAAAGCCTTCACGATTTCCTCGTAGCCCAGCTCCAAGTTCTTGTAATCCAGTTTCTCGCTCTCGAAAATGAGCGGATACACGATGAACGCCTGCCTTCCCAGCGCAATCTGGTCCCGGATGAAATTGTGCATGGCATGGCGCTTGTTTTCCCCCACGCAGAGGGTCTGGACGGGCTTTCTTCCCGGCGGCATCTCGTCTATCACCGACACGTCCAGGTCTCCGTACAAGGTCATGGCCAGGGTACGGGGAATGGGGGTGGCCGTCATCACCAGCACATGCGGGGGAATCCCCCCGGAACCCTTGTTCCATAGCCGGGCCCGCTGCTCTACGCCAAAACGGTGCTGCTCGTCCACCACGGCCAGCCCCAGGGCCCTGAACTGTACGCTGTCCTCTATCAGGGCGTGCGTGCCGATAATGATACCGATGGAACCATCCTGCAGCCCGGCATGGATTTCCCGCCTGGCGGCCGCCGTGGTTGTTCCGGTGAGGAGCGCGCACTTTACGCCCGTGGGTTTCAGGTACTTGGTAACGTTGGCAAAATGCTGTTGGGCAAGCACTTCCGTAGGGGCCATCAGGCAGGCCTGGTAGCCGTTTCCGACGGCGATCAGGGCACTGAGCACGGCCACCATGGTTTTGCCGCTGCCCACATCCCCCTGCAGCAGGCGGTTCATCTGGTGGCCGCTGCGCATGTCTTCCCGGATTTCCCGGATCACGCGTTTCTGGGCGCCGGTGAGCGCATAAGGAAGCGCGTTGTAGCAGGCGTTGAACGCCTCTCCCACCAGAGGCATGGCAAGCCCCTTCTCGCTGCGGCTGCGGATGTATTTTTGCTTGAGCAGGGACAGCTGCAGCAGGAAAAGTTCTTCGAATTTAAGCCGATACGTAGCCTTGGCCAGGGCGTCCTGGTCCTGCGGAAAGTGGATCTGCCGAAGCGCGAAGCCCAGCGGTACCAGCCCTTTTTCCCGAAGCACGTACTCCGGCAGGGTCTCCTGCAGGCCGGGCAAAACCCCTTCCAGTGCGGCGCCCACCATTTTTAGCATGACCTTGCCGGTGATGCCGCTGTTCTTGAGTTTTTCCGTGGACGTATATACGCCGGTAAGGACGCCGGCGGTTTGCGAATCCGGCGCATCCACTTCCGGATGCACCATGTTCAGCCGCCCGTTGAACAGGGCGGGCTTGCCGAAGAAGATGAAACTGCTGCCGGGAAGCAGCCGGCTGTGTTGCCATTTGATCCCCTTGAAAAACACCATTTCCATCTCCCCGCTCTGGTCTGCCACCAGCACCGACAGGCGGCTGGCCATATTGTACTTGAGCTTGTCTGCAGGCAGCTCCGCACCGTTTTTGGCAAAGATGCGGACTTTGAGCACAGTGGCCCGCACCTGCACATAGGCCTGGTCCGGATGCACATTGGCAATAAGCTGGATGCTGCTGCGGTCTATGTAGCGGAACGGATACAGGTGCAGCAAATCGCCCACCGTAGCGATTCCCAGCTCGGTGCCAAGAAGCTCTGCCCGTTTTGGGCCCACTCCCGGCAGGTACTGTATGGCTGTATCCATATTCATTGCATACAAAATTACAAAAAATGTCGGGATTTCCTGCCGAAACACCCCGCCGTACGCAAATAAACGGAAAAATGCGTACGCCGGCAGGCTGGGGCACTTCGGCGTACACAAAATCGCGGGATAACGTGGATGCCGACGGGCGGGGGGCGCATCGGCAAAAGAATGAGCTATTTCAGCCGTCCTTCCTGGAGGGTGTCGTACTGCAGGCGGTGGCGGAAAATGTCGATGGCCGTGTAGATGGCGCTCATCATGGAGTGCGGGTCTGCCTCGTCCCGGCCGGCCAGCTCATAAGCGGTGCCGTGGTCCGGGGAGGTGCGCACTACAGGCAGTCCGGCCGTGAAATTGACTCCGTCGGCAAAGGCGATGGCTTTGAAAGGTGCCAGGCCCTGGTCGTGGTACATGGCCAGGGTGGCGTCAAAGCGGCTGTAATTGCCCAGGCTGAAGAAGCCGTCCGGGGAGTACGGGCCGAACGCCTGGATGCCCTCGCGGGTGGCTTCCTGCACGGCGGGCAGGATGATACGCTGCTCTTCGTCTCCCAGCAGGCCGCCGTCTCCGCAGTGCGGATTCAGGCCCAGCACGGCGATCTTGGGATCCGGAATGCCGAAGTCACGCTCCAGGGAGGCCTTCATGATGCGGAGTTTGCTCAGGATCTTCTCCTGGGTGATGCTACCGGGAACCTCCCTCAGGGGAATGTGCCCGGTGACCACGCCCACCTTGAGCTGCTCGCTGACCATGATCATGGTGACGTCGTCCGTGCCGAATTCCTGCTGAAGGTACTCCGTATGGCCGGTATTGGCAAAGCCTTCCGCATTCATCGCCCGCTTGTTGATGGGAGCGGTGACCAGCACGTCGATCTGGCCGGCTTTCAGGTCCTTGACAGCGGCCTGGAGGGCCGTGATGGCACTTTTGGCGGCTTCCGGGGTGGACTGGCCGGGCTCTGCGTAGATGTTGTCCGGCAGGCAGTTCACCAAGTTGATCTTCCGCTGGCGGGCGTCTGCGGCGCCCTGGATCACGTTCACGTCCAGCTGTTCGATATTGTGGAGGCTTTTCCGGTAGAATCCCAGCAGTTTGGAAGACCCGTAGATTACGGGCGTGAAGGAATCCAGGATGCGCGGGTCTGCCAGTGATTTGATAATGACTTCGTATCCGATGCCGTTGCTGTCGCCCTGGGTGATGCCGACGACTAATTTAGGTAAACTCATAGTACGCTTTGCTGTTCTTGTATGTATCCGGTATCCTCCGGCAGGTCCTGGGCGTGGTAAGCCGCGACGGCCAGGCGGTCGCAGCGCTCGTTTTCGGGGTGCCCGGCATGCCCCTTGATCCAGTGGAAAGCCACACGGTGGCGGCTGTAAACATCGATGAAACGCAGCCACAGGTCTACGTTTTTCTTCTTCTTGAACCCCGTCCGCTTCCATCCGTCCAGCCATCCTTCGTTGACGGCTTTTACCACGTAGGAAGAGTCGCTCACCACATGGACCTCCGCGTTTTCCCACTTGATCTGTTCCAGCCCCAGGATTACGGCCAGCAGTTCCATCCGGTTGTTGGTGGTGCAGGCGAATCCGCCCGAAAGCTCTTTTTCATAGGCCCCGCAGCGAAGCACTATCCCATAGCCTCCCGGTCCGGGGTTGCCGCTGGCAGCGCCGTCTGTATAGAGGTAGATGGGTGGTTTCTCGGTGTTCATAATTTGCAAATATAACAAAAAAATACGTTTTCATATGCCTTTGCCCGCTTCCTTGTCTTCAGATTTGCCGATACGGGAGAAAAAGGTTATCTTTGTGAGCTATGAATATCTTAGTCACGGGTGCCAACGGGCAGTTGGGAACATCGATCCGGAAGATGGCGGCCGGCCTGAAGGGCCACCGTTTCATCTTTACGGACGTCACGTCCGCTCCGGACGGCGACACGGTGTACCTGGACATCACCAACCGGGACGCCGTGCGGCTGATCTGCGCATCGGAGCAGGTAGACCTTCTGGTGAACTGCGCCGCCTACACGCAGGTGGACAAGGCCGAGGAAGACGTGGCCCTGTGCCATCTGCTCAACCATGAAGCGCCCGGTATCCTGGCTGCCGTCGCCGCGGCACGCGGGGCCACCCTGATCCATATCTCCACGGATTATGTCTTCAGCGGAGACATCCCTATCCCCATCAAGGAAGACTTCCCGGCACATCCCACCGGCGTTTACGGGGCCACCAAGCTCCAGGGTGAGCAGGCTGTCATGGCGTCGGGCTGCCGCTATATCATCATCCGGTCGGCCTGGCTGTTCAGTCCGTACGGCCGGAATTTTGTAAAGACGATGCGTACCCTCACGGCAGAGCGTCCGCAGGTGAAGGTGGTGTTCGACCAGGTGGGCACGCCTACTTATGCCGAAGACCTGGCCGGTTTTATCCTGCACATCATTGCCTCCGGGCAGCTGCACAAGACCGGCGTCTATCATTATACCAACGAAGGAGTATGCTCCTGGTACGATTTCGCCTGCGCCATCCGGGACCTTTCCGGCACGTCGGCCCAGGTGCTGCCCTGCCACAGCAACGAATTTCCCTCCAAGGTGCGCCGGCCCGCGTTTTCGGTGCTGGACAAGACCAAGGTCCGGGAAACCTTCGGGATCAGCATTCCCCATTGGTACCATTCCCTGAAAAAATGTATCGAGCAAATATGAAAAGGACCCTTCTCATTACCGGCGGTGCCGGTTTTATCGGCTCGCACGTGGTGCGGCTGTTTGTGAACAAGTATCCGGAGTACCGGATCATCAATCTGGACAAGCTCACCTATGCCGGCAACCTGGCCAACCTCAAAGACATCGAGGACAAACCCAATTACCGTTTCGTCAAGGCCGATATCTGCGACTTCGACACCATTTACCGGCTCTTGCAGCAGGAGCGGGTGGACGGCATCATCCACCTGGCCGCGGAGAGCCATGTAGACCGCTCCATCAAGGATCCGTTCACCTTTGCGCGGACCAATGTGATGGGTACGCTGAGCCTCCTGCAGGCGGCCAAGCTCTACTGGGAGCCGATGGGATGGGTGATGCGGCAGCCAGCGGAGGAGGCCTCCTCCGTTGCCTGCCGGTTCTACCACATCTCCACGGACGAGGTGTACGGTGCCCTGCAAATGACCCATCCGGAGGGCATTGTGCCTCCTTTCACCACCAAGGCGTCGTCCGGAGAGCATCACCTGGCCTATGGCGAGAAGTTCTTCACGGAGGATCTCAAGTACCAGCCGCACAGCCCCTACAGCGCGTCCAAGGCCAGCAGCGACCACTTCGTGCGGGCCTTCCACGACACCTACGGGATGCCCACCATCGTCACCAACTGTTCCAACAATTACGGCCCTTACCAGTTCCCGGAGAAACTGATTCCGCTGTTCATCAACAATATCCGTCACCGTAAGCCCCTGCCGGTGTATGGCAAGGGAGAAAATGTGCGCGACTGGCTGTACGTGGAAGACCACGCGCGGGCCATCGACCTCATTTTCCACAAGGGCACCGTTGCCGAAACCTACAACATCGGCGGGTTCAACGAGTGGAAGAACATAGACATCATCAAGGTCCTGATCAATACGGTAGACCGCCTGCTGGGCCGTCCGGAAGGGGCGGACATGGACCTGATCACCTACGTGACGGACCGTGCCGGACACGACCTCCGCTATGCGATCGACTCCAGCAAACTGCAGCGGGAACTGGGCTGGGAGCCCAGCCTCCAGTTCGAGGAAGGTATCGAGAAAACCGTGAAATGGTATCTGGAGAACCAGGCCTGGATGGACAATGTGACCAGCGGTGATTATCAGAACTATTACAAAGACATGTATGCAAACCGCTAATTCTTCTTTTCTGGAAACGGCCCGCGCGCAGGTGGCGGAAAGCATCCGGGTAAAGGAGGCGCTCCTGTCCGACGACAAAACCATGCAGGCCCTCGCCGGGGTGGCTGCGCTGCTGGTAGATGCCTATAAGGCCGGTCGCAAGAGCCTCTGGGCCGGGAACGGCGGGTCGGCGGCAGATGCCCAGCACATGGCGGCGGAGCTCGTGAACAAGTTCTGCCTGGATCGCGGCGGCCTGCCGGCCGTAGCCCTCACGGTAGATCCGTCCATCGTCACGGCCATCGGCAACGACTATGGCTATACCCAGGTGTTCGCGCGCCAGATCGACGCCCTGGGCCGGGAAGGGGATATCTTCGTGGGCATCTCCACTTCCGGCAATTCGGCCAATCTGGTGGAAGCCCTGCCCAAATGCCGGGAAAAGGGCCTTGTAACGGTGGCCCTGGTGGGTGGAAACCCTTGCAAGATGGACGCCTATGACCATGTCATCCATGTCCCTTCCACCGACACTCCGCGCATCCAGGAGTGCCACACCCTGATTGGCCATATCCTGTGTTATCTGGTAGAACAAAGCATTTTCGGCCGATGAAAAAAATCCTCTGCCTCATAGGCATCCTGGCAGCAGCGGTGTCCTGCGGGAAACGGGACCTCCTGACCCTTTTCGTGGGTACTTATTCCGATGGTTTCTATGCCTACGAATTCGACTCCGCCACCGGAGAGGTGGTGTCGGAAGGGGACTTCCCCGAAGCGGCGGGGGCGTTTGCCAAGGCCCCCATGCCCAATCCGTCGTATCTGTCGGTGGAGGGTTCCCGGGTCTACGCCGTGAGCGAAATGCCGGATTCGTCGGCCGCCGTATATGCCTGGCGCTTCGGCGGCAACGGCTTCGACCTCGTGAATGTCCAGCCTACCGGCCTGCCCGGCGGGGGAGAAGACCCTTGCTATGTGTCCACCAACGGGACGCTTCTGGCGGTGGCCAATTATACCGGCGGCACGCTGGGCGTTTACAGGCTCGCAGAGAACGGGGCCATCGCTCCGCTGGATTCCCTGCTGGTGTCGGGAACGGGCGGTCCGGACCTGTCCCGCCAAGAGACGCCGCACGTGCACTGCGCGGTGTTCACTCCGGACGGGAAGCATCTGCTGTTCAGTGAGTTCAGTGCAGACGAAGTGGGCCGGCTGGACGTTGTGGGCCAGCATGTGTCCCAGTATGGCCGGGCGGCCAGTCTTCCGGCCGATTTCGGCCCGCGTCATCTGCTGTTCGACGCCTCCGGCAAGCATTTCTACGCCATAGGCGAGCTCTCCGGGGATGTGGCCGTGTTTGACTATGCGGCCGGCGCCCTGAGGCTGAAACAGGTGGTGAAGGCAGACCGGGTAAATGCCCGCGGCGCGGCCGACATCCATTTCTCGCCCGACGGGAAGTTCCTCTATGCCAGCCTCCGCCTGCAAAACGACGGCATCGCCATTTTCTCAGTCGCCCCGGACGGAACGCTTACGGAAGCCGGCTATCAGCGTACCGGCGTGCATCCGCGCAACTTCAACATCACTCCGGACGGGAAGTGGGTCCTGGTGGCCTGCCGGGATAATAATGCGGTGGAGATCTATTCCCGCAGCGCAGATACGGGGCTCCTCCAGGACACCGGGCGCCGTGTTACCCTGGAAAAGCCCGTTTTCGTAGGGTTTGCACAGGCAGATTAAAATTTTTTAATTATTCCGGTAAATCGTTATGAGATTATCGGAATTTTTTGTAAATTTGCGGCGCATTTAAAAGCAATACTTTTAACAAACAATAAATTACACAATTATGATCAAACTTGGTATTAACGGTTTTGGCCGCATCGGCCGTATGGTCTTCCGCGCCGCCGTCGAGAACTTCGGTAAGGACATCTGTGTTGTCGGTATCAACGACCTCCTGGATCCCGATTATCTTGCTTACATGCTCAAGTACGATTCCGTACACGGCATTTTCAACCACGACATCAAGGTTGAGGGCAACTATCTTATCGTTGATGGCAACAAGATCCAGGTCTTCTGCGAGAAAGATCCCGCCAACATCACCTGGGGTGCCCTGGGCGTAGACGTGGTCGTAGAGTCCACTGGTTTCTTCCTCACCGCAGAGCTTGCAGAGGCCCACATCAAGGCCGGTGCCAAGAAGGTGATCATGTCCGCTCCTTCCAAGGACGCCACCCCGATGTTCGTTTACGGTGTGAACCACAAGACCTACGCCGGCCAGAACATCATCTCCAACGCTTCCTGCACCACCAACTGCCTGGCTCCTCTTACCAAGGTCCTCAACGACAAGTTCGGTGT
>CAMHST010000046.1 GCA_946187865.1 uncultured Bacteroidales bacterium | reverse complement strand
TCCTTGGCGGTAGCCTTGTCGCCGGCTTTCTGGGCGGTGGCGGCAATGGTGAAGATGATGTCGGAGGCGTCCTTGGCGTTGGGCGTGATTTCCAGGTACTTCTTGTAGGCGTTGATAGCATCTTTGCTCTTGCCGGACTTGGTGAAGGCGCTGGCGATGAGCTTGTAGGCGTTGCCGCTCTCATTGTAGCCGTTGGATTTCTCCAGGGCGGCGATTGCGTCGGCCGTCTTGTTGGCCTTGAGCAGGGCCTGGCCTTCCTTGAGGTAGGCGTTGCCCAGCAGCTTGTTGGCCTGGTCTGCCTTGCCCAGTTCTGCGGCTTTCTCCAGGGCCTCGGTGGCGCCGGGGAGGTCATTGGTCTGAATCAGGGCCTGGCCCAGCAGCAGATATGCAGAGTCATCGTCCGGGGTAAGGGCAATCACCTGCTTGAGCGCAGTGGCGGCACCGGCAAAATCCTTGTTCTTGATCAGGGTGGAACCCTTGCGCAGGTAAACGTTCGGGACAAGTCCGGCGGCTTCTGTCACAACTTCTTCCACACCGTACTCTTTGGCTACGGTCTGGACCTCTGCCAGGGAGGCGAGTGCCTTGTCATAGTCGGCCTCGTTGATCTGCTCTTTGGCGATGGAGAGCAGGGTATTGGGGATAATCTCTTTGCATTTTTCAATCATTTCAGCGGCCTCTTCCCCTTCACAAGCCTGGAACTGGGTGAGTGCGCTGCGGAACTGGGCAAGGGCTTCTGTCTTGTTGCCACCTTCCAGTGCGGTTGCACCTGCATTGAACACATCGATGGCGGCGTTGAAATCCTGAGCGGATGCTGCAGCCGCGGCAATGCCCAAGGCTGCAATGGCTACAAATAATTTTTTCATCTCTGTATTTTTTATCAGTTACACAATTATCTATTGCACGGCGGCTCAATAAACTTGAGCACACAATTTGCAAAAATAGCAAAATAAGTCTTATTTTTGCACAAAATTCAGGTAAAATGAAAATTGCTTTCCTGAAATACCTGCTTTTTGCGGCCGCATTTGAGTTTCTCTCAATAATTGTGCCAGCCCAAACGCTTCCCCAACTGCCCGTGGATTCGCGCATCCATCAGGGCACGCTGGGGTGCGGGGCTTCCTACTATATCGTCACCAATTCCTCTGAAAAAGGATTTACGGATATCGCTGTCATCCAAAAAGATACGCTCTCCGCTGCAAAAACCCGGGCTTTGGATGCGGCGCTTCTTTCCCGGATGGGCGTTCTGCCGGAAAAAGAGGGCTTCCTCTCGGAACGCGAAGGCTGCACCTATTACCGTTTCCCGCGTGTCCCGTCCCACCGGACAGCGGCCCTGGATTCCACCCTGCTGTTTACGTTCGCGCAGATGGCCCTTTCCCAGGAGCCGCAAGCCGTTGTGGTAAGCGGAGACATAGACCCTACGGAACTCAAAAAGAAGATGGACATCTTCTCCATGATGGTCCCCCGTTTGAAATATGGCAAGCCGGAGAACAACTATGTCTGGACGCCGGTGGAGGCCCCCGAAGTGTATTTTCTTGACGGGGAAGAAGCTTCCGTAGAGGTCCGGTATTCTTCGGCCCGGATCCCCCGCGACCAGATGAACACGGCGCAGTTCCTGGTCACCGACATGTTCTCGCAGGAGCTTAGCCTGGTGCTCCGTCACCGCCTGGAGGCTAATCTGGCCGATGCCCTTATCCCGTATTCGGCAATCCGTTTCCACCGGCTGGGAAGCGACCGGACCTTTGGCGACGAGCAGTACGCTGTCCAGATTCTCACTTGCCGGGATTCCTTGCCCGCGGCCGGCCGGGTGCTTTCCCGTACCCTGGCGGAACTGGGCACTTACGGGGTTTCCGCCAAGGAGTTTGCCGATGCCAAAACCATCCTGGAGGGGCGTTTCTTGCAAAAGGCGGCCGTATCGCCTACCCGCCGGGAAGATACGGACCGCTGTATCGCCCATTTCCTGCAGGGGGCTCCCCTTGCCCCTGTTTCCGAAGAGGCCCGTCTGCTCACCCGGAAAAAGGTGTCAGACGCCGTGGAGGCGTCCCTCTTCAACGATTATTCGTCGGCCCTGGTCCAGCAGCTGAGCAACCTTACGCTTACCTATACCCAGGCTCCGGACTCGCTGGATGCCCTGGATGCCTTGTTCCAGTACAATCTGGCCTATCTGCAGGGCTGGGTGGGGCCGCCATCCAAAGACTATTCCTGGCATAAGGCCGACACAGCCGGGTTCCGCGTCTCCGCCTCCCGGGTCAAGCTGCGCTCGGACAGGACGGAGCCCGTGACGGGCGGCAGTCTCTGGACTTTCTCCAATGGTATGCGGGTGGCATACAAGCAGGTCCCCGGCAGCGGCCTGTTCCACTATGCCTGGCAGCTTGGCGGCGGCCTGTCCCGGATCCCGGACCTCAGGGAAGGGGAGGGCGGTTATATCCCCGACATCCTTTTCCTTTGCAATACAGGCGGATACTTTTCCGGTGACTGGCAGGATGTCCTTGCCGCGAACGCGGTTACGATGGAGGCTTACGCAGACCTTTACAATTTCTATCTCAAGGGAAGCGCCCCCTCCGACAAGCTTTCCTTGCTCCTGAAAGCCCTGGCCACCCTCTCCAAGGGACGTTCCCTGAACCAGCCCGCCGTCAAGGCCTATGCGCAGCGCGCCAGTCTGACGGCCCCTTTGGTGGAGCAGCGGGTCAGCGGACTGATGAACCCGGATTACGCTTATGCATCGGCCCGTGACGGGAATGTGCTGTCGTCGGAAACCTTTGTTAAGGCAGACCAGCTGCTGCGGGAAATCTTTTCCCACTCCGACGACGGCATCCTGATACTCACCGGAGACTTGGATCCCGGAGTAGTGAAGAAAATGCTGCTCAAGTATCTGGGCGCCTTCTCCACGGGAGGCGGGCAACCCCGGCCCCGCCGGTCGGTGCCCTTCCAAACCCTTTCCGGCACAACCCTCCATTCGGAGCCGGGCGAGGGGTGCGGCGTGTATGTCCTGACAGACGCGGACGTTCCCCTTACGGCCGTTAACTACATGGCCTCATTTGTGGCCGCAGAGGCCGTCAAGGCGGCTTTGGCGGCCCATCTGGACAGCCGGTTTTTCACAGTCCGGGTAGCCCCCATGTTCCTTATCCAGCCTCAGGAGCGCCTGAGAATGCTGATCCACTGCGAGCCGGTCCAGGGCGCAGAAGGACAGGCAGACCCTATGTCGGCCCTGTCCGCCGTCCGGATTGCCTTGCAGGAAGTGGCCTCGCAACCTGTTTCCGCGCAGGCGCTGTCGGCCTGGAAGCAGCTTGTAAGCGGTAAGATGCAAGCTGCGCAGTCTAATCCGGAAGAAGTCCTTGCCGTCCTCCTGTGCCGCTATGCGGCCGGGAAAGACCTTGTTTCCCATTATAAGGAGAGTATCTCGTCCATCCAGGCCGGAAAGGTGGACGAGCTGTTGCAGGCACAACTCTCCGGCGGCCGTGTAGAATGGATTGTCCTATGAGTAAAAAACCGTTTGGTACGATAATCGAGATTGGCGACGTGTTGGTGTCGGAAGAGGTGATCCTGGAGTTCTTCGCCTGCGACTACCCCGTTTGCAAAGGCTGCTGTTGCATAATCGGCGACAGCGGCGCACCGTTGAAAGAGGAGGAGCTGGATGCCCTGGAGAGGGATTATCCGGTCTATTCTCCCTTGATGCGCCCCCAGGGCAGGGCTGCCGTTCAGGCCAAAGGTTTTTTCGAGATAGACCGCGACGGAGACCTGGTTACGCCGGTTGTCCCGGGAAGCGAAGAGTGCGCCTATTGTCATTTTGATGCCGACGGAAACTGTCTCTGCGCCATCGAGCGTCAGTTCTGCCAGGGGCTGACCACTTTCCGGAAACCTGTCTCCTGCTCGCTCTATCCCATCCGGGTGGTGGAATTGGGCGGAGGCCGTGTCGGGCTGAACCTTCACCGTTGGAGCATTTGCAAAGACGCCTTCGAGAAGGGTAAGAAAGAAGGGATCCGCGTGTATGAATTCTTGCGCGGACCCCTCACAGAGGCTTTTGGAGAGGAGTTCTATTCGGCTTTGTCGGCGGCGGCCAAAATGCTCATTGCTGCGTCGTAGTCTCCCTCGTTCACTTTCACTTCAATCCCTTTGGCGAAGCCCAGGGACGGATAAGAGGAATCTGCGCCAAAAACACCCGCCGGGATACCGTTGTCTCCCAGCATGGCGACGCACAGGTCGGCCTGTACCTTTTCTGTAAAGGTGGCCACGGTTTTGAATTTCTGGGTATCAGTCTTCATAGCGGTTGATTTTATGGTCGATGGCCATCACCACGCGGGACAGGTCACGGATCAGGCCTTCTGCCTGGAATCCGCCCAGCACGGGCGTGATGGTCACGGTGTCTTCGTACAGTCTGGCCAGACGGTTGATTGGAGAGTTGATATTGAACCGCATCTCCCCGTCCTGTTCGGACGCCAGGACGTATCCGCGTCCTTCCATGGCCTGCAGGATGGCGGCTCGGTATCCGGCAGGGTCTCCGTTTGCGTGGATGTTCCGTTTTCCGTAGCCGAAGTACGGGTATGCGGCGCTCATCACCAGGAAGGCGACCAGGATATAGCCCACCGACGTCCAGCCTTGCTGGAACGCCACGGCCACATCCTTGGATACAAGGCCGCTGAGCATAAGGATGGCGATGATCACCACAAAGATTACGGTAATCTGGATAAAGTATTTGACGGCTCTTCTGAGGTATTTCATATCAATTCTCGGATAATCTCGTCGGAAACAAAGAAATGGTCTTCCGGGATGCGGTAGCGTCGGCCGATTTTCTGCAGGGCCCCGGCCTTTTCCAGGCGCTGGATGTCTTCGTCCTTGCAGTTCCCGTGGAGGAAATCCGTATTTATCCCGCGGGCTGTTCTCAGGGCCAGCATCAGGGTTTCCACTTTTTCGTCTTCCACCGAGAGCGCTTCTTCGGTGTGGGTGTAGTTTGCCAGCTCTGCACTGTTCCAGCTGCGTCCGCGCCCGCTGAACGAATGGGCGGCCGGGCCGAACCCTACATACGGCCGCCGGCTCCAGTAGCCGCTGTTGTGCAGGGCCTCGAATCCGGGTTTGGCGAAATTGGAAATCTCATAGTGCTGGTACCCTGCGGCTGCGAGTTTCCGGCAAAGCAGGTTGTACTGCCCCCGGCACAGCTCTTCCGGCGCTTCTTCGTATTCCCCGTTTTCCAGCCTGTGCGCGAGCACATTGTCCCCTTCCACGGTGAGCTGGTAGCAGGAAATGTGCTCCGGCTCCAGGCTTACGGCTTTGTCCACGGTAGCCTCCCAGACGCTGTCCGACAGGTTGGACAGGCCGAAGATCAGGTCCAGGCTGATGTTCTCTATCCCGGCCTCACGGACCAGGCGAAAAGCCTTTTCCGCGTGCTCTGCGTTGTGCCGGCGGTTCATCCAGTGCAGCAGATTGTCGTCGAAAGACTGTACGCCGATACTGATCCGGTTTACGCCCAGGGCTTTGAGGCTTTGCACATACGGCAACCCCTTTTCTACGATGTCTTCCGGATTCACCTCCAGGGTGAACTCCGTGTAGGGCCCGCCGTGACCGCATTCCTCCAGCGTGAGGAGGATCCGGGTGAGGGAGCTGAGCGGCAGCAGGGAGGGGGTGCCGCCGCCGAAATAGAGGGTCTTGAGCGAATCGTCTATTTCTTTGGCCCGGCTTTTAATTTCCGCGCAGACGGCATCGGTGTAGGTGCGGAACATCCCCTCCTCTGCGATCTCGGAATAGAAGTCGCAGTAGATGCAGAAGCTCTTGCAGAAGGGAACGTGGATGTAAATCATACTATCTCAGGAGGCATTCTGCACGGCCCAGCAGGCCTTTCTCCGTGTAGGCTTCCAGGGTGTAGATTCCCTTGACGAACTCTCCAGTGTCGTTGATGTAGATGGAAAGGTCTACTTCCGCACCTTCATAGTCCACTTCGCGGGAGGCGGTGGCCTGCATAGCCACGTCATTCACCAGGAATTCACCGGATTCGTTGTTCATCAGCAGCACGCCTTCCGGGTCTTTCACCCTGACATATACACGGACGGGACCGCGCTCTGCCAGGGAATTCTCCAGCAGCGAGAGGTTGGCCATCATGTAGCGGACCCGGCTGTGACGGTCTCCCACTTTGTCGTTGCTGTAATGGGCGGTGAGGGTGATGCCGCGGGCCTTGAGCACCTTGCCGGCATTCACCTGCTCGGAGAGGTTGGTCACCTGCTGGGTGAGCTCTTCGTTGGCACGGCGGCTCTCTGCAGCCTCCTGGCGGGCGGCGGCGGCATCGGCCGTGAGCCGTTTGTTCAGGGTGTTCAGGGAATCTATCTGGACGATATATCCCTTCATGATGCTTCTCAGGGTGCCCAGCTCTTTCTCATACTGACGGATCTTGGCCCGGTTGGTGGCCTCGGTCTTGTTCAGCTTCTCTATCAGTTGGGCCACCTGCTCGCGGGACGTGTCCAGCTGGTGGTTGATGGATTCGTAATCCGAGTTCAGGTTCTCGAAGTCGTTTTGGAGGGCGACCATCTGCTGGGCCAGTTCTGCCTTTTCTCCTTCCAGCTGGTTAACCAGACCGCTGCGCTGGTAAAGCATATAGCCCAGCCCTGCGGCCAGGGCCACGGCAATGCAGCAAAGCACAATAAGGGTAGTGCGCAGGCCGCCTTTCTCTTTCCGTTCACGCTCTTGGCGCTCAATTCTCTCAAGGGGATCTTCTGCCATAATACTCAAGTTTTAATTTAATGCAAATATAGTTATATTTGTACAAATATCGTACTAGTTCGGTCCTATGGCAAATATCTTTTCGCAAAGAGTGGAGGCGCTGCGTGCCCTCATGCAAAGCTGTGGCTGGGATATCGTGATCCTTACGGGAAGCGACCCGCATGCCAGCGAATACCCGGCTCCCCGCTGGCAGCAGGTCCGCTGGCTTTCGGGCTTCACCGGCGAGGCTGGGGACATGGTCGTCACCCGTGACCATGCCGGTCTGTGGACGGATACCCGCTATTTCATCCAGGCCAACCGGCAGCTGGAGGGAACCGGCATAGAATTGCACAAGATGCGCGTCCCGGAACAGGTCCCCATCCCGGAGTGGATCGCTTCCCTGGAGATGGAGTCGGCGGTCATCGCCATCGACGGGCTTTGCTTCAGTGTAGAGGAGGTCCGTTCCCTGCAGGATGCCGTACCCCAGGCGCGGATAGAGGCGGTTCCGGACCTGCTTTCCCCGCTCTGGACAGACCGTCCCGCCATCCCGGTTTCTCCCATCATCACCCTGGGAGAAGACCTGGTAGGGGTGAGCCGGGAAGCCAAACTCCGCCAGCTCAGGAAGTTCCTGCTGCTGAAGGGGGCCGACGCCATCCTCCTCTCCCAGCTGGACCAGATAGCCTGGCTGCTGAACCTCCGCGGATCCGACATCGACTACAATCCCTTTGTCATTTCGTATCTCCTGGTTACGATGGAGGACGCCTTCTGGTTCGTGCGCAAGGACGTCTTCGCGGATTTGGATTCCGAGACGGCCGACAGCTTTGACGAGCTCCAGGCCGACGGAGTCACCATCCGCGAGTACGACCAGGTGTCCTTCGCCCTGGCCGCCCTCCGCTCCGACGGGGTGGACCGGATCTGCCTGGACCCTTCCACGTTGAATGTGTCGGTCCGGGAGGCCCTGGACGAGGGCGATGACGCTCCTGAAGTGTCCGAATGTCCTTCTCCCATCCCGCTTTGGAAAGCCTGCAAGAATCCCGTGGAGATCGAGCTTATGCGGGAAGCCCATCTGGAAGACGGGCTGGCCATGGAGCAGTTCCTTTATTGGCTGGAACAGCATGTGGGCCGGGTCAATGAGCGGGAGGCCGCCGAAGAGCTGGACCGCTTCCGCGCCCGGATTCCCGGATATAGGGGAAACAGTTTCGAGACGATATCGGCCTACGGGCCGTCGGCCGCCCTGCCGCATTACGTGACGCCGGTACAGGGGTCGGCCCTGCTGGAACCCCGGGGGCTGTATCTGGTGGATTCCGGCGGCCATTATCTTTTTGGCACGACGGACATTACGCGCACCGTTCCGCTGGGGCCCTGCACGGCGCTGGAGCGGGAAGACTATACCCTTGTGCTCAGGGGGCATATCGGCCTGGCCATGGCCGTTTTCCCCAGTGGAACCGCCGGCTGCCAGATAGACGCGCTGGCCAGGGAGCCCCTTTGGAAAGCCAAGCGGAACTACGGCCACGGAACCGGTCACGGCGTGGGCTTCTGCCTGGGCGTGCACGAGGGGCCGCAGGATATTCGGCAAAACTTTAATTCCCAGCCACTTCTGCCCGGAATGATCACCTCCGACGAGCCCGGCATCTACCGGGAAGGCATGCACGGGGTGCGCCACGAGAACCTTGTCCTCTGCCACAGCATGGGAGACAACGAGTTCGGCTCCTGGCTGGGCTTTGAGACCCTGACGCTCTGCCACTTCGACACTTCCTGTCTGGAAGCCAGTCTTTTGACGGCCGACGAAAAAGCCTGGCTCAACGCCTACAACGAGCGGGTGTACCGGGAACTCTCGCCCCGCCTTCCCTCCGAGGTGGCCGCCTGGCTCCGGTCCAAAACCCTGCCGGTCTAAGCGCCTTTCCTTTCGGCCCGGCTTGTCCTGGCCTCCATTCTTGCGTAAAGTGGAAGTGCTTTAATATTAGTTGTTTACGTGAAAGTGTCTATTCCGTTCAGGATAGACACTTTTCGATAATGCGCTGTAAATCATGCGTTTCCACTTTACGGCTTATGGCTTGGCCGATTCGGGGAGCAACCAATCACACAATTGATTTCCCAGTAAGAGCCGATGATTCGGGAAATGGTGCGGTTCAGGGAGCGGCAGGTATCGGCCTACCGGTTCTTTTTGATGGGCAGGTGCAAAAATTTGGCTATCTGGTCTGACAGGGCATCGGTTTCTCTGCGCAGAAGCTGGAATGCCTCGTACTTTTCCGCTGAAGAGAAAGACAGTATATCGTGGATGTCGGCCATTTTGAGTTCCCGCAGGAGGATGGATGTCATCTGGTAATAGACGGCGTCCGATTTTCCGACAAAGCTTTCCTTCAGATCGTATTCATTCCCAGTTGTGGCATGCATGGCGGCGAGCAGGTTGTCGTATCCGCCAAAATACGCCTGGGCCGCTTGATGGTCAATGACGTTGTAGATAGAGATGATATAGTCCGTCAGCTGATAGGCTTCTTCCGGCTGCAAGGGCGCGTATATCCTGTTCAACTGGCCATAGGTCATCGGCTTTCCTGCTTTGAACCGGGCTTTCACTTCCTTGATTGCATTTTGCAGATGCCAAGAGGCTCTCCTGATAACGAGCGGCTCGGAAAAGGGGTGGTCGGATTGGCTGTAGGCCAGGAAGTTCCACCGGTATTGTTCGGCAGTTTTTACCAGATTTCTTTCAACAGGATTGTTCCCCAAATAGATCAGATTGGTGCGGATTTGTTTCACCCCGTGCTTGGGGGCGCTCCCGAAAGGGCTGTCCCAGACAGGGCCATTTGTTCCCCACGCCTTGTTATAGGCCGTGGAAAAGTGTGTATTCAGGTCTCTTTTGAAGCTGGCCAGTTGTTCCTTCAGTTTGGCCTTCGTCGAATCATGTACATGATCCGGCATCTGGCACAAGCCCAGGACCTGGATGCCGTACCGCCTGGCACAGATACAATAAGTCGTAAAATATACCAGATGGTCTCTGTAACTATAAAACAGGATACCGTTGTCTGCGGTCCTTTGGTAACAATGGTTCAAGACATCCCTGCTGAATCTCCTTTGCTTCATGACTGTCTGTTTTATTCCCGGCACTCGGACACCGGGATTGTCTGTCGGCAAATATAGGCGTCCTTTATCATTCTGACAAAGAATCGACCTTTAAAAAACGTACAGTGGAAACTATTCATTATAAGTAGGTTATGGAAAATAGTCTAGGCGAAAGTGGATAGGCTGGTTGTGATAATCGACTGACAGAAAGGCATTTCCATTTTACGTTGCTGGTTAGAAAAAACCTTGCCGATTCGCGGATTATGCCTATCTTTGGAAAAACGAATCCTACACACATGAAAAGAGTCATCCTCCTTTGTCTGGGCCTGGCTGCTGCCGTGGCGGCCTTCGCACAGAGCAAAATTGTCACCGAGAGCATCCAGAGCGAAAAGCTGAATGCGGAAATCAAGTATAACGTGTACCTCCCGGCAGGGTACAATCCGGAGCAGGCGTATCCGGTGATTTACCTGCTGCATGGCCTGTATGGCGATTATACCAATTGGGTGGAAACCGGCGGCATGAAGGCCGTGGCCGATGAACTCGTCGCCACCGGGGAACTTCGTCCTGCCGTGATCATCATGCCCAATGCCGGCGGGCCCGACGTAAACGCCTACCAGAACGGCTACTTCAACGTAAAAGACTGGCCCTACGAGGAATTCTTCTTCCAGGAACTGCTGCCTGCAGCGGAAAGCAAGTACAACTGCGGCGGCAGCAAAGGGCAGCGTGCCATCATGGGCCTCTCCATGGGCGGAGGCGGTACCATTGTCTATGCCCAGCGGCATCCGGACATGTTCTCCAGCGCCTACGGCATGAGCGCCTGGCTGGACAGCAACCGCGCCCGGGTCCAGGACCCCGCCCAGAAGGAGAGCAAGTTCTATCTCACCAACGAATCCGTCTGCGACCATTCGGCCCTGAACTTCATGGACCAGGCCGACGAAGCCACCATCGGCCGGCTGAAAACCGTGAAATGGTTCCTGGACTGCGGCGATGACGACTCCCTGATGATGCTCTCCGTGAACCTATACACGAAGATGCGCAGCGCCGGAGTGCCCTGCGAGCTGCGCGTGAGAAACGGCGCCCACACCTGGGAATACTGGCACACGGCCCTGCGGCTGTCCTTACCGTTCGCCAGCCGGAATTTCCAGTAGGCCGCACGGACTGTTTGTAGACCGTCAAATGGAAACGGTTGATTCAAAGGCGTTTATCGAAAAGTAAGTGGCTCAAAATAAAGCGTTTCTACTTTACGCCTAGCGATGGTAGAAACACAAAAACGGGGCCCTGCCGGAAGGCGAATCCTGATAGTGGCGACTGATGCATACCCAGAAAACGGGCGAATCAGTGGCGGAGGAGCCGGTTTTCTGCACTACGGATGTACAAGAGTGCCTACTTTTTCTCCGGCGAGGAGTTTGGTCAGGTTGCCGCTTTGGTTCATGTCAAAGACGATGATGGGCATGTTGCCGTCCGAGCAAAGTGCGTAGGCGGTCTGGTCCATCACTTTCAGGTGCTTGGAGATGGCTTCGTCAAAGGTTAGCTCGTCGTACTTGACTGCCGAAGGGTCCTTCTCCGGGTCTGCGGTGTAAACGCCGTCTACGCGGGTGCCTTTAAGGAGGGCGTCGGCCCCGATCTCCAGGGCACGGAGGGCGGCGCCGCTGTCGGTGGTGAAGAACGGATTCCCGGTGCCGCCGGAGATGAGGGCTACACCGCCTCTCTCCAGTACCTTTACGGCGTCGTCCCGCATGTAGTATTTGGCTACGGGTTCCATAGGGGTTGCGGTAAACACTTGCGCCTCAACGCCTTCTTCTTTAATGAACATGGACAGGGCCAGGGAGTTGATCACGGTGGCCAGCATTCCCATCTTGTCTCCGTCTACCCGGTCGAAGCCTTTGCCCACACCCTGCAGGCCGCGGAAAATATTGCCTCCGCCGTTCACGATGGCTATCTGCAGGCCGGCTTTGGCCGCCGTTGCGATTTCTTTTGCATATCTTTCCAGCCAGGCGGTGTCCAGCCCTTTTCCGGCGGGGCCGCCCAAACTTTCTCCACTTAACTTTAAAAGTACCCTTTTATACATATATTTTGGTTTTAATCGTTAACAAAAGTATCGAAATATTGGGAAACTTCCAAGAAAGATTCCTATATTTGCATACTTGATAAATAACTAAACAACAATAATGGCTAATTTTCTAACCTCATCCATCGGCAAGAAGTTCATCCAGAGCGTCAGTGGCGCTTTCCTCATTATCTTCCTGCTCCTGCACGGTACCATTAATTTCTTCTCTGTCATGGACTCCATGCACGGGGTGTTCGGCAAGGTCGCAGCAGACGGCTCGCCTTACTCGCACGGAGACGGCTGGTTCCAGCTGGGCTGTGACTTCATGTCCTCTCCGGTCATCGATATCATGGTTCCCATCCTGGCCCTGGGCATCCTCATCCACATCGTTTACGGATGCTGGCTCAGCTACGAAAACCTCAAGAAGCGTGGCGGTCTCAAGCGTTACGAGGTCCCTTCCAAGGCCCAGAACGACAGCTGGAGCGCCAAGAACATGGCCGTGCTGGGTATCGTGATCCTGGGCTTCCTGGCTTTCCATCTCACCCATTTCTGGGCCAAGATGCAGCTGCGTGAGTTCATGGGCGGTGAGGCGGAGAATCCTTATTTCCTGCTCCTGAACACCTTCCGTCACTGGTGGGTCCTGGCTCTGTACATCGTATGGTTCGTAGCCATCTGGCTGCACCTGAACCACGGTTTCTGGAGCATGTTCCAGACTATCGGCTGGAACAACAAAAAGTGGCTGAAGCGTCTTAAGGTCATCGGCGCCATCGTTTCCACTCTCATTATCCTCCTGTTCCTGTGCACGGCTGTCAACGCTTACATAGAGGCCCACACCATTACGGCTTCGCACGAGTGGACGGCACCGCTTCTGGATAAAATCCAGGCCGGATTGTAAAAAATTAAAATAATTCTTGCATTTGTAATTTTTATTCCACACCTTTGTGGCAGATATGAGAACGAACATGGTCAATAACTTCTGGTGGCGCACTTGCAGTATAGCTCTGTAAGTCGCATCACCGTAGTTATTTCCATACATATAAAGGGTGGCCTGCTGACTTACAGCAGGCCATTTTTTGTGAATTATCAAACTAAACAATAAATCATTATGAAACAGAAAAAGTACCTCCTTCCGGAATCCGAGATTCCCACTCATTTCTTCAACATCCAGGCGATCATGCCCAACAAGCCGCTGCCTTTCCTGAATCCGGCCACCCGTGAACCGCTGAAACCGGAAGACCTGTATCCGGTCTTTGTCGAAGAGTGTGCCCGTCAGGAGTTGAACCAGACCGACGAGTGGATCCCTATCCCCGAGCCCGTGCGTGAGCAGTATGCCGCTTACCGCTGCACCCCGCTGGTGCGCGCCTATGAGCTGGAAGAGGCACTGGGCACCCCTGCCCACATCTTCTTCAAGAACGAGAGCGTGAGCCCTGCCGGAAGCCACAAGTTGAATTCGGCCTTGGCACAGGCCTATTATGCAAAGCAGCAGGGAATTACCAATATCACCACCGAAACCGGTGCCGGCCAGTGGGGCGGAGCGCTCAGCTATGCCGCCAAGAAGTTCGGGCTGGACTGCGCCGTGTACATGGTAAAGGTGAGTTATAACCAAAAGCCGTATCGCCGCAGCATCATGCAAACCTTCGGTGCGGCCATTACCCCCTCCCCGTCCATGAGCACCCGCGCCGGCAAGGATATCCTTACTGTGAACCCCAATGACCAGGGGTCGCTGGGCAGCGCCATTTCCGAGGCCATTGAACTGGCTGTGACCACGCCTAACTGCAAATATACGCTGGGCTCCGTACTCAATCACGTCTGCCTGCACCAGACGGTTATCGGCCTGGAAGCGGAGAAGCAGATGGCCCTGGCCGGCGAGTATCCGGACATCGTGATTGCCTGCTTCGGCGGCGGCTCCAATTTCTCCGGCATTGCCTATCCGTTTATGCGTCACAATATTCAGGACGGCAAGAAGACCCGCTTCATCGCCGCAGAGCCGGCCAGCTGCCCCAAACTCACCAAGGGCAAGTTCGAGTATGACTTCGGCGACGAGGCCGGTATGACCCCGCTCCTTCCGATGTACACCCTCGGTCACACCTTCAAACCGGCCACCATCCATGCCGGCGGCCTGCGTTACCATGGTGCCGGCGTCATTATGTCCCAACTGATGAAAGACGGTTACATGGAAGCAATTGACCTGGCTCAGACCGAAACCTTTAAGGCCGGTGTCCTCTTCGCCCAGACAGAGGGCATTATTCCGGCTCCGGAGAGCTGCCATGCCATAGCCGCCACCATCCGCGAAGCCCTGAAATGCAAGGAAACCGGTGAGGCAAAAACCATTCTCTTCAACCTTTCCGGTCACGGGTTCGTGGACATGAGCGCCTACGACCAGTACATTTCCGGGGAGCTGCAGGATTACCACATTTCCGACGAGGAACTGGCCAAATATATCAAGAGTGCCGATGCCCTGAACCAGTAGTAGCCTGCACTCGTTTCGGCCGTTAAATGCATATTGCTGTTTATCAGCATCTTACGAAAAACTGTCTATGCCATTTTGTATAGACAGTTTTTCGTAATGCGCTAACTATTAATTACTTCCACTTTACGGCAGCCGGAGAGGCCGAAGCAAACGGGCTGCCAGCGTGCAGGACACGATCCCTTTAATCTACCATAACCAGGGCAGGGGTGGGGTGTGAAAAGTGCAGGGAAACGATGGGGCTGGTGGTGCGGTTCAGGGTGGCTTTCCACCAGGCGTCGAACACGACGTCGTCCAGG
>CAMHST010000045.1 GCA_946187865.1 uncultured Bacteroidales bacterium | reverse complement strand
GCTCCATGTTGTACAGGCGGGTACGGAGCTCTTCCATGGCGCGGTCCAGGTTCTTCAGCTGGGAACGCTCTTCCTGGCACTGCACCACGATACCGGAAGGGATATGGGTAAGGCGGACGGCCGAATAGGTGGTGTTCACGCCCTGGCCGCCGGGACCGGAGGCGCAGAACAGGTCTTTGCGGATATCGGCCGGGTTCAGTTCGATATCGAATTCGCCGGCTTCCGGGAACACAGCCACAGAGGCGGCCGATGTCTGGATGCGGCCCTGCGTCTCTGTCTGGGGCACGCGCTGGACGCGGTGCACGCCGGATTCGTACTTCATGATGCCGTAAACGCCGTCCTGGCTGCTGGAGAGCTTGAACACAATCTGCTTGTAACCGCCGGAGGTGCCGGGGGCCTGGTCCGTGACTTCCAGTTTCCAGCCGCGGCGCTCTGCGAAGTGCTGGTACATGCGGAAAAGGTCGCCGGCAAAGATGGCGGCCTCGTCGCCGCCGGTGCCGCCGCGGATTTCCACCATGGCGTTCTTGCTGTCGTCCGGGTCTGCCGGAATCAGGAGCAGCTTGATGTTCTGCTCCATCTCGGGGAGTTTGGGCTCTATGTCCGCGATCTCTTCCCGGGCCATGTCCTTGAGGTCCTCGTCCTTTTCGTTGATGAGGATGTCCTTGGCCTGGGAGAGCTCTTCCACCAGCCGCTTGTATTCCAGCCCGGCGGCAATGATGGGCTGCAGTTCCTTGTAGTCCTTGTTTAGCTGCACGAATTTCTTCATGTCCGCGATGACTTCCGGATCTGCAAGCTGCGCTTCCAGCTTCTTGTATTTGTCCTGAAGGCTAAGTACCTTCTCCAGCAATGTGTTCTCTGCCATAGCGATTTTGTTCTAGCCTGCAAAGATACGAATAATCTGCGGCAAAGGCAACAGGGGTTATCGCCCGAACCGCTCCTACAGTCCCTTGGCTTTGGCCTCGTCCCAGACGGCGTCCATCTGGGCAAGGGAGAGGTCGCTGAACTTGAGCCCTTTGCGGAGCGTCTGCTCCTCCAGGTAGGTAAAGCGGCGGCGGAATTTCTCGCTGGTGCGGTTCAGCGCGGCCTCCGGGTCCACGCCGTACAGGCGGGCGGCGTTGATGACAGAGAAAAGCAGGTCGCCGAATTCGCCTTCTATCTTGGAAGGGTCCTCCGTGCGGCAGGCATCGGCCACCTCCTGATACTCTTCCTGCACCTTGGCCCAGACGTCTTCTTTCTTTTGCCAGTCGAAGCCGCAACCGCGGGCCTTTTCCTGCATGGCGATGGCCTTCAGCAGGGCCGGCATGGCCCGGGGAATGCCTTCCATCACGGTTTTGTTGCCGCCTTTCTCCTTGGCTTTCACCAGTTCCCAGGTGTCGGCGATTTCCTTGGCCGATGTCTGTTTACCGGCTTCAGGGCCGAACACGTGCGGATGGCGGAACACCATTTTGTCGCACACCTTGTTGATGCTGTCGGCAATATCAAAGGCACCTTCCTCCTGTCCCATCCGGGCATAGAACACCATGTGGTACAGCAGGTCGCCGATTTCTTTCATGGTTGCCTGCCGGTCGCCGGAGATGATGGCGTCGGAGAGTTCGTACACTTCTTCCTCGGTCAGGCGGCGGATAGAGTCGAAGGTCTGCTCCGCATTCCAGGGACATTTCTCCCGGAGTTCGTCCATAATATCCAATAATCGGCCGAAAGCGGCCAGCTTTTCTTCTCTCGTATGCATATTATTCATTGATGAACCTGCAAATATACAAAGAATATTGTTACCTTTGCCCTGTTTATGACACAGTTACCTTTCATATCGGCCCGGGAGGCCGTGCGCGTGGTGCAAAGCGGGGACCATGTCCATCTGTCCAGCATCGCCAGCGTGCCGCATGTGCTGGTACAGGCGCTGTGTGAGCGTGCCCCGGAGCTCCGGGATGTGCATTTCCACCACTTCCACACGGAGGGTCCGGCCCCTTACGCAGAAGGCAGTCCTTTCTTCGACCAGGGCTTTTTCATCGGCCCCAACGTGCGCGCGAATGTGGGAAAAGGGCTGGCGGACTATATCCCGGCCAACCTCTTCGAGTCACAGCTGATGTACCGCAGCGGGGCCCTTCCCTGCGATGTGGCCTTGGTGCAGGTGTCGGAGCCGATAGACGGGATGGTGTCGCTGGGAACGTCCGTGGACTGCTCCGTGGCGGCCCTGGAAGTGGCCCGGGAGCGGATTGCCGTGGTGAATCCCAACGTTCCCTTCGCCTACGGAGACCTGATTCCCCTGGAGCGCTTCACGGCGCTGGTGCAGGACAACGCGCCCCTGGTTACCAAGACCTATGCAGAGCCCTCGGACACAGACCGGGAAATCGGCCGGAGGTGCGCGGAACTGATTCCGGACGGGGCTTGCCTGCAGATGGGCATCGGCGCCATGCCCAACGCCATCTGCGCCTGCCTGGACGGGCATCGGCACCTGGGCCTGCACACGGAGATGTTCTCTGACGGGGCCTTGGCGCTCATCCGCAAAGGGGTGATCGACGGCTCCTGCAAAGCCATTGACAAGGGGCAGATCGTGGCCTCCTTCCTGCTGGGTTCGCAGGACGTGTACGATTTCATCGACCGCAATCCCGCCGTCCGGATGCGGGACATCGCCTACACCAACGACCCGCGCGTCATTTCCCTGAATCCGGGCATGGTGTCCATCAATTCCGCCATCGAGATAGACCTCACCGGACAGGTCTGCGCAGATTCCATCGGCGAGCGGATCTACTCCGGCGCCGGCGGCCAGCTGGATTTCGTGCGCGGCGCCAAACTCTCCAAGAACGGGAAAGCCATCATCGCCCTGGCCTCCCGCACCGCCAAAGGCATGCCCAAGATTGTCCCCACACTGCACTCCGGTGCCGGCGTAGTCACCCCCCGGGCCGATGTCCAGTGGGTAGTCACGGAATACGGTGCCGTGAACCTGTACGGGAAATCCCTGCAGGAGCGTGCCCGGCTGCTGATCTCCGTCGCCCACCCGGAAGACCGCGAAGCCTTGGAACGCGCAGCCTTCGACCGCTTCGGCATTTAAGCGCTTTCGGCCATGAAATCACAGGGAAATCATGGCCGAACTAAGGCAAGGGCAAATCACTTACTTGATCAGGTTCCCGAGGATACTGCGGGTGAGCTCCCGGGTAAGGGTACTGGTTGCGCTCTTGGTGGCTTTGGTGACGGCCTTCTTGGTGGTGGAGGTCTTGGAGGTGGACTTCTTGCCCGTGATGGCATCGGCCGCGGCGGCTGCGGCAACGCCGGTCACTGCAGTGATTACCGACCTAAGTACCTTGGAGGCAATGCTGTTCTTGGCTTTCTTGGCCTTCTCTTTCTCTGCCTTCTCCGCTTCCTTGGCGGCCTTGGCCTCTTCCTTGGCCTGGATGGCGGCCTGACGCTCTGCCTCTTCCTGGGCCTCGATCTCTGCCTTCTGGCGCTCGGCCTCTTCAGTGGCAGCCGTGATTATTTCGTAGGCGCTTTCCCGGTCTACAGGATGGTCGTAGCGGCCATAGAGACGGCTGCGCTTGATGAGCTCTGCGCGCTGGTCTTCGGTGATGGCGCCGATCTGGCTCAGCGGGAACAGGATCTTGGCACGCTCCACAATGGAAGGCGTACCCTTTTCGTCCAGGAAAGAGACCAGGGCCTCGCCGGTGCCCAGCTCCAGGAGGGTATCGTACGTGTCAAAGGCAGGGTTGGCGCGGAACGTTTCCGCCGCCACCTTCACCGCCTTCTGGTCCTTGGGGCTGTAGGCCCGCAGGGCATGCTGGACGCGGTTGCCCAGCTGGCCCAGGATGTCTGAAGGGATGTCCGTGGGGCTCTGGGTGATGAAGTAGATGCCCACGCCCTTGGAACGGATGAGGCGGATCACCTGCTCGATCTTGTCTGTGAGGGCCTTGGACGTGCCCTCGAACAGCATGTGGGCCTCGTCGAAGAAGAACACCAGCTTGGGAAGGTCCATGTCCCCCACTTCCGGGAGGGTGGCATACAGTTCCGACAGCAGCCATAGCAGGAAGGTGGAATAGAGCTTGGGCTGAAGCATCAGGCGGTCAGCCGCCAGGACGTTCATGATGCCCTTTCCGCCCTCGCACTGCAGGAGGTCGTAAATGTCGAAGTCCGGCTCCCCGAAGAACTTCTCCGCGCCCTGGTTTTCCAGGGCCAGCAGGGAACGCTGGATGGCGCCGATGGAGGCCGCGCTCACGTTGCCGTACTTGGTGGTGTATTCGGCCGCGTTCTGCCCCACGAAGTTGAGCATGGCCCGAAGGTCTTTGAGGTCTATCAGCAGCAGGCCGTTCTCGTCGGCAATCTTGAAGACGATGTTCAGCACGCCCGTCTGGGTCTCATTCAGGTCCATCAGCCGGCCCAGCATCTCCGGACCCATCCGGGAAATGGTGGAGCGCATGGGATGCCCCTGTTCCCCGTACACGTCGAAAAAGCGCACCGGGCAGCTCTGGAACTGCGGATTCTCGATGCCGAACTCCGGCAGGCGCTTCTCGATGAAGCCGGAAAGCTTTCCTACCTGCGAAATACCGCTCAAGTCTCCCTTCATGTCTGCCATGAAGCAAGGGACGCCGGCCTGGCAGAAAGTCTCTGCCAGCACCTGGAGGGTGACAGTTTTACCGGTACCGGTGGCACCGGCGATGAGTCCGTGGCGGTTGGCCATCTTCCCTACCAGGGAGATGGGGCCGTTCTCACTATGGGCGACGTAGAGCCCGCGTTCTCTGTCCAGCATATTACGATTGTTTTACGTTTTTATTATAATTTAAGAAATGGAAGCCGATGAGCGACCCCGCAACTGAAAAGGCGGCCAGCCAGGGCGTGTACTGCTGCGGCACGCCGAAGCCGATTTTGTCTACCAGGATGAAACAGAAGCAGACTGCCGTCATGAACACGGCGGGGAAATAGGTCACGAGGAACCACCATCCTCCCTTTTCCTTCATGAGGTACGTGGTGGCAGTCCAGAGCATGATGGTGGCCAGGGTCTGGTTGCTCCAGCCGAAGTAGCGCCAAATCACGTTGAAACCGTTGGCATCGGAAATGTTGTACCACAGCAGAAGGGCCGACAGCGCAAAGAGCGGAACGGCCAGCAGAAGCCGACTGCCGAGTTTTTTCTGCGACAGGTGCACGAAGTCGGCGATGATGAGGCGGGCGCTGCGGAACGCCGTATCACCGGATGTGATAGGAGCCGCCACGACGCCCAGAACGGCCAGGATGCCGCCCACGATACCCAGCCAGCCCTGCGAAACCTTGGTCACCACCGTCGGGGCCGATGCCGTAATGTCCGAGCCCACCTGGGCGGCACCGCCGTCGAAGAAGAACCAGGATGACACGGCCGCCCAGATAAGGGCCACCAGGCCTTCCGTGATCATGGCCCCGTAGAAGATGGGCCGCCCCTGCTTCTCATTGCCCATGCAACGAGCCATCAACGGGCTCTGCGTAGCGTGGAAACCGGAAATGGCCCCGCAGGCAATGGTGATGAACAGGCACGGGAAGATGGGCTGGTCTTTGAGGCCCGCCTTGTCCTGCCAGCCGGTCAGGCCATCCCAGATTTCGGGAAGTTGCGGCCATTTGACAAACAGGCACACCATGAGCGCCATGGCCATGAACAGCAGCGCCACGGCAAAAATCGGATAAATCTTGCCGATCAGCTTATCGATGGGCAGCAGGGTGGCGATGACATAATAAATGAAGATGATCCCGACCCAGAGCATGATGGACCGGGAGGTGCCGTCGCCGGCCATGTCTCCCAAAATAAGTGCAGGGCTATAGACGAAGACCGTGCCCACCAGCGCCAGCAGGACAATGGAGAAAACGAGCATCACAACCTTGGTGGTTTTGCTCATATAATCCCCCACCAGCTCGGGAACGCCCACGCCCCCGCGCCTGAGGGACATCATTCCCACCATGTAATCATGCACGGCACCGGCGAAAATGCAGCCCAGGACAATCCAAAGGTAACTGGAAGGGCCGAACTTGGCGCCCATAATGGCGCCGAAGATGGGGCCGGTACCCGCGATGTTCAGGAACTGCACCATGAACACCCGCCAGGAGGGCATTTGGATAAAGTCCACGCCGTCGGCCTTGGTGACGGCCGGCGTAGGACGTTTGGGATCCGGGCCAAACATCCGGTCTACGAAAGCTCCGTAAAAAACATAGCCCAGAACCAGGGCGACGATGCTAAGCAGAAAAGAATACATGGCTATTCAAAAAAACTAAAATGCACACGCCCGTAATGGCGCTCCTTGACAAAGCGGGGATGGGAGACGAAACTGTGCTCCCCTCCGTGTTCCAGGATGAAATAGCACTCCGGATGCAGCAGGTCCAGGGAGAAAATCAGGTCCGGAATGCCCTCCAGCCCATCCAGGGCATAAGGGGGATCCGCGAAAATGATGTCGAATTTCTCGTGGCAGATGGGCAGGAAGTCGAACACGTTGTCCCGGACCATGGTCAGGTTGGAAAGGCCCAGCCGCTGCGCTTCCGTCTTGATGAAAGAAGCGTTTTCGCGGGCCATCTCCACGCAGTACACGCGGCCGGCCCCGCGGGAGGCGAACTCAAAAGCGATGGATCCCGTTCCGCCGAACAGGTCCAGCACTTTCAGGTCCTGGAACTCATACTCATTGTCCAGGATATTGAACAGGCCTTCCTTGGCGAAGTCCGTGGTGGGACGCGCCTTGTACCCTGCCGGCGGCAGGATGCTCTTTCCTTTAAGCCTTCCGCCGATGATCCTCATAGCTGCACCACGGATTTGAAGTAGCGGTAAAGCGACATCTCCGCGTCGGCGTCCAGCGGGGTGTGGAAACACACCGTGGACACTTCCGGATTCAGCTGGAGACGTTTCATGGCCAGGAACAGGAAATACTCCGCCGTGGTGAAATCCGGTGCGGCGAACACGTTGGCCAGCCGCAGGGTTTTTCCCTGGGCGATGGTCAGGTGCAGCCACCCGTCCATCCACGAGGCGATAATCTTGTTGTATTCCGGCAGGGCTTCCAGCATGGACAGCTGGTAATACAGCTCCGGCAGCACCCGGACCGGTTCTCCGGAAGCGGGCAGCACCGTCTGGGAAAGCACGCGGGAAAGGGACTCGCCGATGGAATTGGAAAACACCAGCACGGAGGAGAAAGCGGGGACCGGAATCCATTCCACTTTGTCGGCTTCTTCCAGGGACACCACTTCCGAGAGGGCCTTCCGGGCCTGGTCCGGCGCAAAGAACATTTCCGGGACCAGCGACACCTTGGGCGTAAGGAGGGATATCTCTACCCGGTTGTACCGGCGCTGGAACTCCGGCGTGGTGAACAGGCGGTCCGCTCCCAGCCAGGAAGAGGTGGTCACCCCCGAAGGGCCTGCCACCTTAAAAGAATATCCACTCAAGGAAACTTGAATGGATATTCCTGTAAATGATATATGGGTGTTGTCCATGGGACAGCCTATTCCCAGTTACCTGCGTTGTTGTTCGGAGCGGTAACGCTGCCCACCTGAAGGCCTTCGTAGCGGTTCTGGTCGCGGCATTCCGCATCTTTGTTGATACGCAGCTGGTTGTCCATACCCTTGCACAGGGCCTTGTAAGGCATACGGGCCTCGAACAGGGGTACCTGAACACCGGAAACAGTCTTGATGGTGGACTCCATTTCCGTCTTCATCTTGCCGGAGAACGGAATGTAATACAGGGAGTCGATGTGGAAGTCCGGGCGGTTGTTGAACAGGGTGTCTTTCACGGGGATCTGGGTGGTCACGGAGAACACCACTTTCTGTCCCTGACGATAGGCTTCCTGAAGTTTTTCGGTCATCTGGGCCGGGTTGAGCTTCTTGTTGGCCTTCTTGATGGCTTCCGTGTTGGCCACGGCGACGGAGTCGTCGTTGGAGCCGATCTGCATGATGATGTCCATCTTGCCGTTCTCGTAGAACATTTTGAGGGAATCTACAGTGGGAGAGAAGCGGCCATAGGCGCTCTTGTAGGCCACCTGGAGAGTACGGATGTCTTTAAGGCGCTGTACGGCAACCGCGCTGCGGGAATCCAGCTCCTTGTTGAACTTGACGGGTTTTTGCACGCTGGTGATGATGAGCCAGGCCAGAAGTACAATAAGCGCAGCAAGAACAATCTCGAGGATGATTTTTAACGATTTGCTCATTATTCTAGTGTTTTATAATTTTCCAAACTTCCGACAAAGTTAGAAAAATCATTTATCAAAAGCAATATTATTTGTAAATTTGCCCACTCAAATTTTTTTGATGATACCGGACATCTCCCAAGAAAGCCTCTCCCGATGGAAGGCACTCACCGACGGCGCCGCCAAGGCGGTCGTCCTGGGCCACACGCACCCGGACGGGGATGCGCTGGGTTCCTGCTGCGCCCTGGCCGTGTATCTGCAGGAGAAATGGGGGAAACAGGTACACGTGGTGTTCCCGGATTCTCCGGCCGACAACCTTCGTTTCATCGTCCCGGCCTCCTGCCGTCTCGTGTGCCAGGACACGGACCCGGAAGGGGTCGGCGCCTGTATCGGCGCGTGCGACCTGGTGTTCCTGCTGGACTGCAACGGTTTTTCCCGTACGGAAGGCCTGGAGCCGCTCCTTCGGGGGAAAGACGTGCCCAAGATCCTGGTAGACCATCACCTGAATCCGGAGCGGGACAACTTCGACCTGGTGTTCTCCACCCCGGACATTTCGTCGGCCTCGGAGCTGCTTTACTGGATCCTCACCGCACTGGACGGCGGCCCCGGCCACCTGCCGTCAGAAAGCGCCACGGCCCTGCTTGCCGGCATGACCACGGACACCAACAATTTCGCCAATTCCGTGTATCCTTCCACCTTCCGCATGGCGTCGGAGCTCATCGCGGCCGGCGTAGACCGGGACAGCCTGCTGCAAAAGCTCTATAACAGCTACCGGGAAAACCGCGTGCGCATTTTCGGATACATGCAGCTGGAGGGTCTCCGCATCGTGGGAGAGGCCGCCTACATGGTGCTCACCCGGGATATTCAGCGGCAGTTCGATATCCGGGAAGGAGAGACCGAAGGGCTGGTGAACGTCCCCCTTTCCATCGCCGGGGTACGGCTGAGCCTGCTGCTCAAGGAGGACGACGGCCATTTCCGCGTCTCTATCCGCTCCAAGAAGGGGACATCGGCCCAGCGGCTGGCCAGCGGCTATTTCCATGGCGGCGGCCACGAGAACGCCGCGGGGGGGAAACTGCTTGTGGGAGCAGACATCGCGTCCCCGGCAGAGGCCTCCGCTTATGTAGAATCCGCCTTAAAATCCTTCCTGTCATGAAGAAGAAGATGATGAAAAGGGCCCTCTTCCTTTGCCTTTCCTGCCTTGTCCTCATTCCCTGGGGATGCGGGAAAAGCGAGCTCCAAACCACCTTCGAGAAACAGGAGAACTATATCCAATCCTTCATCACGCAGGCCACCAAGGCCGACACCACCGCCACCGTCACGGTCACGGAAGGGGTGTACCGCCTCATCCAGCACGACACCCTGGATCCGCGGAGGGACTCGCTCCTGTGGGACGGCCGGGTTACGCTGGACTATGCCTGCTACACCCTGACATCGGCCTCGGTGGGCGCTTCCTCCCTGGTGGCCACCAGTGTCCGCTCCGTGGCCACGGCGGCCGGATGGTCCCTCAGCGACACCACCCAGTTCCAACCCGTCACCCTCACCCTGGACAAGTCCCTGGTGGAAGGCCTCCGGCTGGGACTGTACGGCGTGCAGCCCGGAGACGAGGGCTACATCCTGTTCAACGGAAAATTCGGCTTCGGAAACCGGATCCAAGGCACGATTCCTGCAAGTTCTGCCCTGGCTTATCACATTTGGATAGAATCGATCGAAAATCAATGATATGAGAAATATAGCATTATACACCCTGGGTGCAGCCGCGGCGCTCCTGCTGCTACACGGCTGCAAAAAAAACAACAACGCCGCCACCGGCACCGAGGCACAGGAGTACATTCAGCTCTGGATGCAGGAATACCACCCCGGCATCAGCCCCAACGCCAACGGGGTTTACATCCTGGAAGACCAGCCCGGAACCGGGGCTGAATGGGACAGCAACAAAGCGTACAGCCTGCTCAATGTCACCATCCGCAGCCTGGACGGGAAAATCACCTCTACCGGACACGAGTCCTTCGCCAAACAGCTGGGAACCTACCAGACAGGCAATTACTACGGTCCCAAGGTCACCGACACCCAGAAGGGGTACGCCGGCGTGGAATCGGTCCTGAAAGGCATGCGGGAAGGCGGCACCCGGACGGCCGTAGTTCCCTCCTGGCTCCTGACCACCAGCCGTTACAGCACCCAGCAGGAGTACCTGGACGCCTGCCCCTCCACCACCCATCTGATCTACACCATCACCTTCTCCGGCCAGACGGAAGACGTACAGGCCTGGGAGATAGACCGGCTCAAGAACTATGTAAGGGCCCAGTTCGGCAGCGGCGTCATGCCCATCTCTTTCAATGACGCCACCTCCGAGAAAGACCTGTTCTACTTTATTCCGGACGAGAGCGGCGTAAAGGACAAGACGGAGATCGGCAGCGGGGTAAGCTACAAGCTCAACTACACGGGAATGCTCCTGAACGGACAGGTCTTCGACACCACCATCGAGAAGGTGGCCAAAGACAACGGCATCTACGACAGTTCCCGCACCTACGAACCCGTAACCATCAAAACGGCCGAAGAAGTGGATTCCTATACCCTGGGCGGCAGTTCCGGCATTGTCACCGGTTTCAAGGGCGGGCTCAGCCTGCTCAAGTACGAGGGGCACAAAGGCGTGGCGCTCTTCACCTCCGACCTGGGTTACACCTCTACCGGCAGCGGAAACAAGATTCCCGGCTATGCCCCCCTCCGCTTCGACCTGGAAGTGGTTTCCATCATTAAAGAATAGGCCATGGCAGGTACAGCCGTTCCTACAGAACTGGGGACCAAGCCCATCGGTTCCCTGATCCGGCAATATGCCGTTCCCGGCATCATTGCCATGACAGCTTCTTCGCTGTACAACATGGTGGACAGCATCTACATCGGCCACATCCCGGAGGTGGGCTCCCTGTCCATGTCCGGCCTGGCCGTCACCTTCCCGCTCATGAACATTTCCACGGCGTTCGGCACGCTGGTGGGTGTGGGCGCCGCCACCATGATCTCTGTCCTGCTGGGACAGAAAAACTATCAGGTGGCCAACCGGGTGCTGGCCAACGAGGTTACCCTGAACATCATCACCGGCATCACCTTCACGCTGGTCACCCTGCTGTGGATGGATCCCATCCTGCGCTTCTTCGGGGCATCGGACGCCACCCTTCCCTATGCCCGGAGCTACATGCTGATCATCGCCCTCGGCAACGCCGTCACCCACCTGTACTTCGGCCTGAACAGCATTGTCCGCTCGTCCGGCAATCCCAAGCTGGCCATGGGACTGACCCTGTTCACGGTTACCTCCAATGCCATCCTGGACCCGATTTTCATCTTCGTCCTGGGCATGGGCATCCAGGGGGCTGCCCTGGCCACCGTCCTGTGCCAGCTGATGGCCCTCCTGATCACCTTCCGCTATTTCCTGAATCCGGAACGCTTCCTCCACCTGCCCCGGAAAATCAAAAGCTACCGGGTAGACTGGCGCATCGCCAAAGACTCCCTGGCCATTGGCATGGGACCTTTTCTGATGAACCTGGCCAGCTGCATCGTGGTGCTGTTCATCAACCAGCAGCTGGTGAAATGGGGCGGAGACCTGGCCCTGGGGGCCTACGGCATCGTGAACCGCATCAGCTTCCTGTTCGTGATGATCGTCATGGGATTCAACCAGGGGATGCAGCCCATCGCCGGCTACAACTACGGCGCCCGGCAGTATGGCCGCGTACGGGAAGTGTATCTGAAAACCGCAGGCTGGGCCACCCTGGTGTGCATCGTCGGCTTCCTGGTGTCGGAATTCCTGCCCGGACCCACGGTGGGCATCTTCACCAACGACCCGGAGCTTCACACCCTGGCGGAGCGGGGGCTCCGGCTGATGAACATCGCCTTCCCCATCGTGGGCTTCCAGATGGTCACCTCCAACCTGTTCCAGTGCCTGGGCATGGTGAAAAAGTCCATCTTCCTGTCCCTGTCCCGGCAGCTGCTGTTCCTGCTTCCCTGCATCTACCTCCTCCCGGCCGTGCTGGAATCCGAGGCAGGCGTATGGTACAGCTTCCCCATCTCGGACACCGTGGCCGCCATCATCACCGCCATCATGGGCATAGCCCTCCTCAAGAAACTGTCCCGGCTCAAGGACGGAGACGACCCTTCCATCCTGGGCAGCCAGATATAAGACCCTCCACAATGACAAACGCCATGCATACCATCATCAACGTAGGCCGGAGTTTCGGCAGCGGCGGCGGCTTCGTGGCCAAAGCCATCGGGAAAAAACTGGGCATTCCCGTTTACGACAACGAGCTCATCTCCAAAACCGCCGAGGAAAGCGGCTATTCCAAAAGCCTCTTTGCCAAAGGAGAGGAGCGCAGCCTTTTCTCCGTATCCAGCTTCTTCGCGTCCGGCCGCCTCAGCTACTCCGACAGCGGCTACGTGAACGACAATGTCATGTTCAAGATCCAGAGCGAGGTGATCCGCAGCATCGCCGAAAAGGGAGACGCCATCATCATCGGCCGATGCTCGGACTACATCCTCCGGGACCTGAACTGCCTGGACGTGTTCGTGTGCGCTCCCATGGAATACCGCATCAAGCGCCTGATGGAAAACGAAGGCCTTTCGGCCGACGACGCCGAGGCCCTGATGCGCCGCAAGGACCGCACCCGCGAAACCTATTACAACTACTACACCTTCGGAGCCTGGGGCGTGGCCGCCAATTACGACCTGTGCATAGACAGTTCCATCCTGGGGATTGAGGGCACGGCCGACTACATCATCGACTTCGGCCGGCGGGCAGGCAAAATCCGGTGAACGGGAAACTGCTCATATTCAGCGCTTTCCTCTTCCTGCTCGGGGGCGGATGCTTCTTTGTGGTCAGAGGACGGGGAGAAGACGCGCCCAAGGAGCCTGACCCCGTTTATGTCCGGGACCTGAACCGGAGCGTCACCAACGACTTGTCGGCCCTGCCGGAACTGAGGCCCCTGGACCAGGCCATAGACAGCTTCATGACTTTCTGGTCCCTCCATGGGGTTTCCCTGTCCGTGATGCGGAACGACTCCCTGGTGTATGCCAAAGGCTATGGGATGGCCGACGCCACCACCCCCATGACCCCGGGCACCACCCTGAGGATGGCCTCGGTGTCCAAGTTGCTCACCGCCCTGGGTATCATGAAACTCCAGGAGGAAGGGAAACTGTTCCTGGACTCCCCGGTGTTCGGCCCGCTGGGCATCCTGAACAAATACGACTCCTACATCCGGGACGACAATTACTATCTCATTACCGTTGAACACCTTCTGCGGCACCAGGCCGGGTTCACCTCGCGGGGCGGGGACCCTGTCTTTTCCCCGTATGCCTCGCAGGAAGCCCTTCTGCGCAAACAGCTGGGACGCACGCTCGCCTACGAGCCCGGGACGGCGCAGGAGTACTCCAATTTCGGCTTTCTGCTGCTTTCCCTGGTTATCGAGCAAGTCAGCGGGCAGCCCTACGAAACATTCATGCAGGAGCATGTTTTCCAGCCTGCCCTTTGCTTCGGTTTCCGCCTGGGCGGCAACTACCTGAGCGACCGTCACCCCGGAGAAACCCGCTACTACATGCAGCCGGATGCGGAAAAAACCGCCTCTTTTGACGGGAAATACGCTGCGGTGGAAAAATGCTACGGCGGGAACAATGTCACCGGTTCCCTGGGGGCCGGCGGCTGGACCGGTTCCACCGTGGAACTGGCCCGCCTGGTGGCCTGTGCCGACGGGCACGGCCCGCTGAAAGACATCCTCGTGGACTTTTCCGTGAACCAGATGACCAATTACTTCGGCCCCGAGGTTTTCAGCCTGGGCTGGAACGACACCAAACCGGACGGCGAATGGACCCGCTCCGGCTCTTTCTCCGGCACCCAGGCCCTTGTCAAGACCTACCCGGACGGCGAGTGCTGGATTTTCATCGCCAACACCTCCACCTGGCGCGGCTCCCGTTTCTCCCGCGACATCGCCGGGCTCTTCGACAGCCTCCGCGCCCGGTACTCCGCCCTGCTCCCCCGCCGGGACCTTTTCCAGGAATAATTATTCCATCAACTTCTTGTATTTGAAGCGTTTGGGCTCTGCATCGGCCCCCAGGCGCAGTTTGCGGTTGGCTTCATATTCCTGGTAGTTACCCTCGAAGAACACCACTTTTCCCTCGCCCTCGTAGGCCAGGATATGGGTGGCGATACGGTCCAGGAACCAGCGGTCGTGGCTCACCACCACGGCGCAGCCGGCGAAGTTTTCCAAGCCCTCTTCCAGGGCCCGGATGGTGTTCACGTCCACGTCGTTGGTGGGCTCGTCCAGGAGCAGGACATTGCCCTCGTCCTTCAGCGTCAGGGCCAGGTGCAGGCGGTTGCGCTCGCCGCCGGAGAGCACCCCGCACAGTTTTTCCTGGTCTGCGCCGGAGAAGTTGAAACGGGACACCCAGGCGCGGGCATTTACGTCCCGGCCGCCCATGCGCACCCATTCGGAATTGCCGGCGATGGTCTCATACACCGTTTTGTCCGGGTCTATGGAGCGGTGCTGCTGGTCCACGTAGGAAATCTTCACGGTTTCCCCGATCTCGATGCTGCCGCTGTCCGGCTGCTCGATGCCCATGATCAGGCGGAAAAGGGTGGTTTTGCCGGCGCCGTTGGGGCCGATTACGCCCACGATCCCCGCCGGGGGCAGTTCAAAGCTCAGGTGCTCGAACAGGAGTTTGTCGCCGTAGGCCTTGGACACGTCATTGAAGACGATGACCTTGTTGCCCAGATGCGGCCCGTTCGGGATATAGATTTCCAGGTTGGCTTCCTTTTGTTTGGTGTCGGCCGATGCCAGTTTCTCATAGGCCCCCAGACGGGCTTTCTGCTTGGCCTGTCGGGCCTTGGGCGCCATCCGCACCCATTCCAGCTCCCGTTCCAGGGTTTTGCGCCGCTTGGACTCCTGCTTCTCTTCCTGGGCCAGGCGCTTGGTCTTCTGCTCCAGCCAGGAGGAGTAGTTGCCCT
>CAMHST010000044.1 GCA_946187865.1 uncultured Bacteroidales bacterium | reverse complement strand
ACATCGTCATGAGCTGCAAGCAGCTGCGCGGAGACATCAACTACGCCTGGCCCAGTGCACAGATTGCCGTCATGGGTGCAGAGGGCGCCGTGAATGTACTCTATGCCAAGGAGATGAAAGCGGATCCGGAAAAAGCCGGAGCCATTTTCGAGGAAAAGAAAAAAGAATACGAAGACCTGTTCTCCAACCCCTACCAGGCCGCCCAGAAGGGTTATATAGACGACGTGATCGAGCCCCGGAACACCCGCTTCCGCGTCATCCGCGCCCTGGAGCAGCTCGCTTCCAAGGTCCAGGAGCTTCCGGCCAAGAAACACGATAACCTGCCGCAGTAGCCATGAGAAGAGTCCTTACAACGCTTGTTGTCGCCATTCTCACCGCCGCAGGCCTGCATGCCCAGAACGTCAGCGACCTCATTATCTCGGAGGCGCTGGCGGTGCCGGATTCCACCGGCATCCGGGACGACTACGGCAGGCGGAGCGCGTGGGTGGAACTCTTCAACAAGTCCACCGGCACTGTCAGCTTCGGCGGGTGCTTCCTCACCGACGACCGCTCCCAACTCAAAAAGAGCCTCATCCCAAAATCGGACCTGCGCACCAAACTGGGTCCCCGGCAAAGCGTGATTCTGTTCTGCAGCGGAAACGGCCAGGACGGAACTTTCTATGCCGGATTCACCCTGGAGCCCGGAAAAACCGTTTATCTGGTATCCAACGACGGCCGCACCATCATTGATTCGCTCGCCATACCCGCCAGTATTCCCGCCGGAAAGTCGGTGGTGAAACTGGCCCAGGACCTTCGGCAGCAGGACTTCCAGCCCCAGCAGCCCGCCGTCCCTTCGCCGGGCATGCTCAACGGAGACCAGAACGCCGCCACAAAGGCCCAGGCCATGGCCGAGACAGACCCGCACGGCTGGACCCTTACCCTGGTTTCCGTGAGCGTCGTGTTCTGCGCCCTGGCCATCCTGTGGTTCCTGTTCTGGCTCTTCTTCGACCGCCCGGCCAAACAGGCGGCCAAAGCCAAGGCGCTTGCAGCCACACCGAAAACCGTCAAAGGCACTCCAGACGCGGAGGTGGCCGCAGCCATCGCCCTGGCCCTGGACATGGAGGCCGGCGGCGACGACTATGCCGCCATCGCCACGGCCGTACATCTGTACCTGAACGATGCCATCCACGACATCGAGCCCGGCTTCATCACCATCCGCCGCAGCGAGTCGGCCTGGGACAGCAAATCCCGCGTTTTCAGAAAATTACCCCGATAATAACAGTTCGATATGAAAAACTATAAATTCAAAATCAACGGGAAAGATTACAACGTCACCGTCGGCGAGGCCAACGGCAAAATGCTTTCCGTCAATGTAAACGGCGCAGACTATCAGGTAGAGCTGGAGAACGCTCCGGCAGCAGCCCCTGCCGCACCCGTACAGGCCGCACCGGCGCCCGCAGCCCAGGCGGCTCCCGCTCCCCAGGCCGCACCGGCTCCCGCAGCCGGCGCCGGAGAAAAGGTGAACTCCCCGCTCCCGGGTGTGATCATCGAGGTAAGCGTCCGGGAAGGGCAGGCTGTCAAGGCCGGCCAGAAGGTGGCCGTGCTGGAAGCCATGAAAATGGAGAACGAAATCTCCGCGCCCAAAGACGGAACCATTACCGCCATCCACGTAAACAAGGGTGACAGCGTCCTGGAAGGCGCTCCCGTCGTCAGTATCGCCTAATGGAACAGATCTTCCAATCCCTCTCCCAGTTCTGGGAGTATACCGGTTTTGCCAATTGCTCCTGGCAGAATCTGGTGATGATTGGTATCGGCCTGGTCTTCATTACACTGGCCATCGTGAAGGAATGGGAGCCCATGCTGCTGGTCCCCATCGGATTCGGCATGATCGTGGGCAACATCCCCATGTTCCCGGGCCTGAATATCGGCGTATATGAAGACGGATCGGTACTGAACACCCTGTATCAGGGCGTGAAGCAGGGCTGGTATCCCCCGCTGATCTTCCTGGGCATCGGTGCCATGACAGACTTCTCGGCCCTGATCTCCCAGCCGCGGCTTATCCTGATCGGCGCCGCGGCCCAGATGGGTATCTTCGGCGCCTACCTGCTGGCCCTGCTCTTCGGATTCGCCCCGAACGAGGCCGGCGCAATCGGCATTATCGGCGGCGCAGACGGACCCACGGCCATCTTCCTCAGCTCCAAACTGGCCCCGGACCTGATGGGTGCCATCGCAGTCAGCGCATACTCGTACATGGCCCTTGTGCCCGTAATCCAGAAGCCCATCATGCTGCTCCTGACCACGGACAAGGAGCGCCGGATCAAGATGCCCGTGCCGCGCACCGTTTCCAAGCGGGAAAAGATCATCTTCCCCATCGTGGGCTTCCTGATCACCGCGTTCATCGTCCCCAGCGGCCTTCCGCTCCTGGGCATGCTGTTCTTCGGTAACCTGCTCAAGGAAAGCGGCGTCACCAAGCGCCTGGCCAATACCGCCAGCGGTCCGCTCATCGATGTGGTAACCACCCTGATCGGCCTCACCGTGGGTGCCTCCACCCAGGCCGACAAATTCATCAGCCTCAAGTCCCTCCTGATTTTCGGACTGGGCCTGCTGAGCTTTGTGATCGCCACCACGTGCGGCGTGCTGTTCGTGAAGCTGATGAACCTGTTTATCAAGAATCCCGCCAAGAAGATCAACCCGCTGATCGGAAACGCCGGCGTGTCGGCCGTTCCGGACAGCGCCCGTGTATCAGAAACGGTTGGCCGGGAGATTGACCCGACCAACCATCTGCTCATGCACGCCATGGGGCCCAACGTGGCCGGCGTTATCGGTTCTGCGGTTGCCGCAGGTATCCTGCTCAGCTTCCTGGGTTAAGCCGAAGGAAACTGTAGCCAAAGCGCTTGCACGCGGCTTTCTCCAGTTCTTCCCGGTCTTCCGGGTGTGCAATGGAAATGAGGAGCTTCGCCCTTTCGGCGAGGCTCTTTCCGCGTAAATAGACAATCCCGTATTCGGTGGCCACGTATTGGGTCTGGAAGCGGGTGGTGACAACGCCGGCGCCCGGAGTCAGGGTGGGCACGATCTTGGCCTTGCCCTTGGCGGTACGCGAAGGCAGGGCGATGAACGTACGGCCGCCCTCCGACAGCGAGCAGCCATACATGAAGTCGTGCTGGCCGCCCACGCTGGAGAACACCATTTCGCCGATGGAGTCGGCGCAGATCTGCCCGGTCAGGTCCACCTCGATGGCCGAATTGATGGCACACGCCCTGGGGTTTTGGGCGATGAGGAAGGGATCGTTGGTGTAAGCCACATCGTAGAATTCCATGCTCCGGTTGTGGTCGATGAATTCGTACATGGGCTTGGAGCCGATAGCCAGCGCGGCGATGCTTACGCCGGGATGCACCTTCTTGAGGGAATTGTCAATCACCCCCTCCCGCATCAAGCGGATCACGCCGTCGGTCATGGCTTCCGTGTGGAGTCCCAGATGCTGATGGTGCTTGATTCCATTCAAGACCGCATTGGGAATGCCGCCCACCCCGATCTGGAGGCAGGCGCCGTCCGGAATCTGGGAAGCCACATGGGCGCCGATGGCAGCCTCGATAGGGGTAGGCTCCCCGAACACCATGGCATACGGGGCCACGTCACAGTGCACGGCGGCCGAAATCTTGCTCTCATGGATCAGGCAGTCCCCGTAAAGATACGGGATATTCGGGCTCACCTCCGCGATCACCACCCGGGCGCACTCGACAGCCGACACGGCGATATCGGCCGAAATCCCAAAACTGCAATAGCCGTTTTCGTCGGGCTCCGAGCACACGATAAATGCCACATCCACAGGAAATTCTCCCCTGCGGAACAGCCCGGGAACCTCTCCCAGGAAAGCCGGGGTCATGGAGCCGTATCCGGCCGCGATATGGGCGCGCTGGTCGGCGCTGATGAAAATGCTGTTTACAAGGAAGGAATCCTTATATTCCGGCTTGCAGAAGGGAGCGGGATCCTTGTGGACGTTGAACCCCGAGGTTATGGTCACATCCCGAAGTTCCGCATGGCGCCTGGCAAGGGCTTCCTGCAGCAGGACGGGGACCGACGCCCCGCCCTGGCAGCAGACGGTGTCTCCGCTACGGACCAGTTTGACGGCTTCGTCGGCAGAAACGTATTTCATAGGCTACTGATTCACTAAGTTTACAAACAATTTCAGGTGCCGGTCCAGCCGGTTAAAGTCTTCGTCTTCCAGCAGACGGGACACACAGACGCGGATACCGCTTTGTCCGCTTCCGGTGGTATTCAGCGGAATGGCCACCACCCCGCAGCGAAGCAGCGCCTCCAGCAGTTCCCGGTTGTGAAGCTGCTTATAGCCCACCGTATAGAAGAACCCGTCGCTGATGGTCTGCTCCATGTCTTTGTCATAGACCAGATGGAAACCGTTTTCGTCGAAGATTTTACGGGAGCGGTGGGCGCGAAGGCCGTAATTGCGCAGTTCTTTCACGAAATTGTACCGACCGTCCACCGAGGCCTCGAACATGGCCGACAAGGCGTACTGGGCCGAATGGGACGCACCGGAGGTGTTCACATACAGGTAGTTGAGGATGAAGTTGTCTCCGAAGGTCCCTATTCCCCAACGAGACTTGAGGGCGGGATATTCCCGCTTGTAAAGCTTGTCGGAGATACAGACCACCGCGATGCGCTCGCCGGCATAGCTGAAAATCTTGGAGCCGGACAGGAGGATTACGTAATTGTCCGTGTAACGGGCCACCGTACTCTGGAAGGGAGGTTCGAAGGGCACCGACATGTCCTTGCGGAAATCCATGCAGAGATAGGCCATATCTTCCAGGACAATGACATCGTACTTGTTGGCCAGTTCTCCGATAATCTGCAGTTCCTCTTCCGTGAGGCAGATCCAGGCGGGGTTGTTGGGATTGGAATACAGGATGGCCGCGATGTTGCCCTGGGAGAAGTAACTCTCCAGCTTGTCGCGGAGTTTTTCGGCCCGGTACTCATAGATATCGAAGAAAATGTTCTTGATACCCAGCAGGTCCGGCTGGCGCCCGTGGGCGGAGAAACCGGGGCAGATATACAGGATGGTGTCTTTTCCGGGCTGCAGCTGCGAGCACTCCAGGATGCTGGTCATGCTCCCCTGCATGGACCCCACGGTGGGAACAATCCCTTTGGGGTCTATGTCGATGTCGATGAACGCCTTCACAAAACGGGAGGCATTCCGCTTGAGCTCGGGGATGCCCTGGACGGAAGGATAAATGGAAGGGATGCCCGCATCCAGCGCTTTTTTCTGCGCCTCCACCCCGATGGGGCAGGCAGGGATGCCGGGGACACCGAATTCCAGGTGGGAGAAGGGCTCTCCCACCATCTCTTCCAAGGCGGCCCCCACCATCGAGCACTGGCGGATGGTGGTGCGGGAAATGTCTTCGATGCCCATTTCCCGGAACTTACGGTGAAGCTGTTCTACAGGAATTGGTTTATCCATCTTTACTTTCGGTTTTGAGAGAATGAAAGGCCAGCGTCGAAAGCCTTGAGATTGGAGGCCACTACGGCCTCTCCCTTGCGGGCGAAGATGCGGCGGATGCCTTCCCGGAGTTTTTCAGGCTCCAGGATATGCAGGACGGCGGCCATGGCGCCCAGAAGGACCATATTGGCGCCCCGGGGAGAGCCCAGGTCTTTGGCTATCGCATCCACGTCCAGGGCCACGACCCTGGGCAGTCTGTCCAGCTCCGCCATCACCCGCTCCGTCTGGGGATAGTCCGGGATATTGACGAAGGGGGCCGTATTGGTGATGATCCAGCCTTCCCGCGAGAGATACGGCAGGTAACGGAGGGCCTCCATGGGTTCCAGGGAGACAATCAGGTCCGCTCCGCCTTTGGGAATCAGATCGCTGAAAATAGGGTCTGAGGAGAGCCGGAGGTTGGACTGCACGTCCCCTCCCCGCTGGCTCATGCCATGGACCTCGGCCTGTTTAAGGTACAAGCCCTGTTCCAGGGCGGCCGACCCGATGACGGTGGCGATGGAGAGGATGCCTTGTCCTCCCACGCCTGCGAGAATGATATCTTGTTTCATGACGATGCTACTTTTTGGATGCGTGTCTTCTCAGGGTTTGGATACATTCGCGGCGGCTGATGATGACGGAAACGCCGTGGTACTCGATTTCTTCCCGGATCACCTGTTCCATTTCCGGATAATTCTTGGGCAGCGGGACGATGGTGCGGATATGCTCCTTCTCCACGCCCAGCCCTTCACAGATGGCTTCCAGCCGACCCGTGCCGGCCGAATCCTGGCCGCCTGTCATGCCGGTGGTGAGGTTGTCCGATATGCACACGGTGATATCCGCCTTGCCGTTTACGGCATCCAGCAGGCCGGTCATGCCGCTGTGGGTGAACGTAGAGTCTCCGATTACCGCCACGGCCGGGAAAGTGCCGCTGTAGGCCGCGCCGATGGCCATGGTCACGGACGCGCCCATCTCTACGCAAGTGTGCAGCGAATGGAAAGGCGGCATCCAGCCCAGGGTATAACAGCCGATATCGCCGAATACCCGCGCTCCCTCATAGCCTTTGAGGACCTCGTTGAGGGCTGTGAAAAAGTCTCGGTGGCCGCAGCCCTGGCACAGTGCCGGCGGGCGCGGAGCCACCACCTCCGAGGCGGCATGCTGCTCCAGGGCGGGCAGGCCCAGGGCGGCACGCACGGCGTCCGGAGTGAGCTCCCCGTCTCTGGGGACGGTATTGTCCAGGCGTCCGTGCACGGTGATTCCGGTCTCGAAAACGCCCTTCAGGCGCTCTTCCACCAGCGGCTGACCTTCTTCCAGCACCAAAAGGGTCTTGCAGGCGGCGGCCAGTTTGCGGGCGAGTTCCCGCGGGAAAGGATACTGCGACACCTTGAGCACGGGATAGGGGCAGCCGTCCGGGAAGTTTTCCATCAGGTAATTGTACGCGATGCCGCAGGCGATGATGCCCAGGCGCTTGTCGGCCCCGTCCCGAAGGAAATTGAAGCGGGACACGGCGGCGTCTTCCTCGAAGGCGGCATAGTCTTTTATGAGCGCGCGGTTCCGCACGCGGGCATTCACCGGAAGGGTTACCCACTGACGCGGATTCTCCGGATACTTCAAGGGATTCTGCTCCCGCAGCGGTTCGGCCGATTCCACCACGGCGCGCGAGTGGGCCATGCGGGTGGTCAGGCGCATCAGGACAGGGATTCCCCGTTTCTCGGAATAGTCAAAGGCTGCCCGGGTCATCTCATAAGTCTCCTGCTGGTTGGACGGCTCGAAGACCGGCATCATGGCGAAGGCCCCGTAGAAGCGGGAATCCTGCTCGTTCTGGGAGCTGTGCATGGAAGGGTCGTCGCAGGCGGCGATGACCAGCCCGCCATTGGCACCCGTCATGGCCGACCCCATGAAAGGATCTGCGCACACGTTCATGCCCACATGTTTCATGCACACCAGGGCGCGCTTGCCGGCATAAGACATGCCCAGGGCAGCTTCCATGGCCGTTTTCTCATTGCTGGACCAGTCCCGGTGAACATTGCGCTGCCCGGCCAGCGGATGCAGCTGGATAAATTCCGTGATTTCAGTGGAGGGAGTGCCGGGATAGGCGAACACGCCTGACAATCCGGCATGCAAGGCACCCAGGGCCAATGCTTCGTCTCCCAAAAGAAGATTTTTATCTGCCATATCAGTTTAGTGTTATAGGTGGAATTATTAAAAATCAATAATCCCGACTACAAAGTTAAAACTTTTAAGCAGATTTGCAAATCTTATTTAAAAAATATAAGTACTGGCCATAGAAATGGTAAAATCGCTCAACTGCGGATCCAGGGCTTTTCCAAAATCCACGCCCAAAATCGTGTTGGCATTGATGTGGATTTTCCCGCCCACTCCCCCGCTCACCATAATCGGGACCCGGTTCGGCTGATAGAAACCCGGCAGGGCGCGCTGCTCGTCCAGGCGGAAGGGGCGCGTAATGGCCGCCAGGTCCACGAAAGGCATCAGGACCAGGGAGACCCGCTGCTTGAACAGCGTGAAATTCGCTACCGTTGCCCGAAGCTCAATATTGCTCCAGGCAAGTCCGGCGGCCGCAATCCGGTTATACCGGAAACCGCGGACGGAGTAACGGCTTCCCAGCCCCTCGAATTCCTCGTACTGGTACAGAAGGGTGGAGAGTTCCGTCAGGTTGTAGAACGGCATCTCGCCCAGGAACTGGTGCTGCAGCCCCAGATGATAGGCAAAGACCACGCGGTCCTTGACAATGGGTACAAAGTGACGAAAATGGCCCACCAGCTGCGCATAATGGTATTTTCCATGGGAAAGGTCCAGGTTGCCGTTCAGGTAGAGCTCTCCGTAGATGCCCTTTCCGGGAAACAGTTCCACGTCCCGAGAGTCGTAGGTGACACCGCCCTTGAGTTCCAGGGAGGCACCGCCGGCGGCCTCGTCGGGGCGGATCAGCCCGGCCGAGCGGTAGGCCATATACAGGCTGTTTCCGGAATCATAGTTCTCCAGGGAACAGTCCTGCAGGCGGATATGGCGGAACACGGCGCCGCCCATCCAGTTCAGGCGATTTTTCCCCTCCCGTTGAAAGACCGCGGCGCCGCGGATCATTCTCCGGTGGTTGCTGTAATAGGCCGTTCGGGTGAGCCGGTTCATGTCCAGCTCCTTGTCATAGGGCGAAGCGATTCCGTTGAAGCCGTAGAAATTGTTGGCGCTCACATCCCGGTAGGTCAGCGAAGCGGTGAAACGGACCCCGGGGATAAGCGAAGCGGAGTCGAACATGCCATGAAGATACCAGGAACCCTTGCTGGCCCAGGCCCCGGCAACCGCCACATGGTGGAGGAAATTGGGATAGACGCTGCCGTCTCCATAATAGAATATGTTGGCGAAAGCGCCCAGTTTTACACCCTGGTCTGAATCGTAACTTACATCCGGCAAGGGCGAAAACGCCCAGCCGGTCTTGGGCGCAGGCTCCTCCTGCGCACGCAGCAGGACGGCGGGCAACAGGCATAGCAACACTGTCAGGAATCGTTTCATCGGATACTTGCTTGTATATTCAAGTACAAAGGTACTATTTTCTTTTTGCTTGATGAACTTCTATTTTTGACAGAGGCCTCCATTTTGCCCGTTGTACTTTCGTTGATGAAATAATTTTAGTATATTTGCGAATAAACTGAAAATAACCAACAACCAATTCATATGGACAAACTCCAGGAACTTACCCAAAAACTCTATAATGAGGGCCTTTCCAAAGGAAAGGAAGAAGGCGAGGCCATCCTCTCCAAGGCCAAGGCCGACGCCGCGGAAATCGTGAAGAACGCCCGGGAAGAGGCCGACGCCATTTTGGAAAAAGCCCGCAAAGACGCCCAGGACTTCCGGGTGAAGATGGAAGGAGACGTCAAGATGTCCTCCACCCAGACGCTTCAGGCCACCCGCGCCGCCATCGAGAAGCTCATCATCGCCCAGGCGGTGGACAAACCCGTCTCCGAGGCACTTTCCTCGGCGGATTTCGTCAAGGGCATCATCACTGCAGTAGCCCAGCGCTTCAGCGCCCAGGAGCCCGCAGACCTGTCGCTGGTCCTTCCGGAAAAGCTGCAGAAGGATCTGGAGCCCTACATCAAGGGAGAATTGGCCAAAACCCTTGGCAAAGGCGTAGAAGCCAGTTTTTCCAAGAACGTTGCCGGCGGGTTCAAGATCGGCCCCAAGGACGGCAGCTATTTCATCAGCTTCACGGAAGACAGCTTCCAGGAGCTCATCGGTGAGTACCTGTGTCCCGCCACCAAGAAGATCCTGTTCGGCTAGGTATGAGCAATTACGAGTACATCATCTCCAGCCTTCCCTTCCTCACCACAGACTACAGCTACGACGAAGGTAAAGACTTCGACTATGTCATATCCGAGATCCGCAGGGACCTGTCAGACAAAGACGCCCAGGCGCTGGATTTCCTTCTGGAGGGATTCCGTCCAGACAGCCTGGGGCCGGACTTCTACGCCCGCGCCCTGCGCCATCCGGAAAAATTCCTCCGGGAGTACTTCCGCTTCGACCTCAACCTCCGCAACGCCAAGGTCCGCTTCCTGAACCAGGAACTGGGCCGGGATCCGGACATGGACGTGGTCAGCGGAAAAGGAGACGACATGGAAGACATGGACCTGGATATAGACCTGTACAGATTCCGCCCGGGAGAATTCGAGGAAGCCGCCAAAGTAGACAGCGTCCTTGCGCGGACAGACCTGCTCTCGCGGGAGAAAGGGCTGGACGACATCACGTGGGAAAAAGTGGACAGCCTGGGGCTCTTCCACTACTTCGACCTCACCTCCGTCCTTTCCTATGTCGCCAAACTGCACATCGTAGACCGCTGGCTCTCGCTGGACGAGGAAGCCGGCCGCGAACTGTTCCGCAAGCTGGTACAAGAAGTGCGGGGCACGTTCAAAGGGGTGGATTTCAAAGATAAATAAAATAACAGCATATGAAAACCAAAGGTATAGTTACCGGCATTGTTTCCAACCTCGTCACCGTGGAAGTGGACGGTCCGGTATCGGAGAATGAAATCTGCTTCATCACCTCGGAAGGGGTGAAGATGATGGCAGAAGTCATCAAGGTAAACGGTAAAAACGCATCGGTCCAGGTGTTCGAGAGCACCCGCGGGCTGCGCAACGGGAATGAAGTGGAGTTCGAAGGCAGGATGCTGGAAGCCACCCTGGGTCCCGGCCTCCTGTCCAGCGTGTACGACGGCCTTCAGAACGACCTCACCACCATGGAGAACGTGTTCCTGCAGCGGGGCGAATACACAGACCCGCTCAACCGTGAGAAAACCTGGGAATTCACGCCCCTGGCCAAACCCGGAGACACCGTCCAGGCGGCAGACTGGCTGGGAGAAGTCAAAGAAGGCTGGCTCCCCCATAAGATCATGGTTCCCTTTTCGTTCGAAGGTTCCTATAAGGTGAAATCGGTGAAAGAGGCCGGAGCCTACAACGTAGACACCGTAATCGCCGTCCTCACAGACGCTTCCGGAGCCGACGTCCCCGTCACCATGGTCCAGAAGTGGCCGGTGAAAGTGGCCATTAAGGGCTACCGCGAGAAACCCCGCCCGGACCGCATCATGGAAACGGGCGTGCGTGTGATCGACACCATGAACCCCATCGCAGAAGGCGGCACCGGCTTCATTCCCGGGCCTTTCGGCTGCGGCAAAACCGTGCTGCAGCATGCCATCGCCAAGCAGGGCGACGCCGACGTGATCGTAATGGCGGCCTGCGGCGAACGCGCCAACGAGGTGGTGGAAATCTTCACCGAATTCCCGGAACTGATAGACCCGCACACCGGGCGTCACCTGATGGAACGCACCACCATCATCTGCAACACCTCCAACATGCCGGTGGCCGCCCGTGAGGCCTCCGTGTACACGGCCATGACCATCTGCGAGTATTACCGGGCCATGGGCCTGAAATGCCTCCTTCTGGCAGACTCCACCTCCCGCTGGGCACAGGCGCTGCGCGAGATGAGCAACCGCATGGAGGAACTCCCGGGAGCAGACGCCTTCCCGGTAGACCTGAGCGCCATCATCTCCAACTTCTACTCCCGCGCCGGCATGGTGGTCCTGAACAACGGGCAGCGCGGGGCGGTCACTTTCATCGGCACGGTATCCCCTGCCGGCGGTAACCTCAAGGAACCGGTGACCGAATCCACCAAGAAAGCCGCCCGATGCTTCTACGCCCTGGAGCAAAACCGGGCAGACCAGAAACGCTATCCCGCCGTGGGCCCGCTGGAGTCCTACTCCAAATACCTGGATTACCCGGAAATCGTGGATTACCTGAACAAGACGGTGGAGGAAGGCTGGGTTGACAAAGTGCTTGCCGCCAAGAACATCGTCCGCCGCGGCCGCGAAGCCGCCGAACAGATCAACATCCTGGGCGACGACGGCGTTCCCATGAGCTACCACGTCAATTTCTGGAAGAGCGAACTGGTGGATTTCATCATCCTCCAGCAAGACGGCTTTGACCCGGTAGATTCCCTCTGCCCCATGGAGCGCCAGCGCTTCATGCTGGACCTGGTCCTGGATATCTGCAAGAAAGACTTCGACTTCGAAGACTTCGAGAAATGCCGTGAATTCTTCAAGAACCTGATCAACGAGCTCCGTCAGATGAACTACTCCGTCTATGAGAGCGACCAGTTCTGGGCCTACAATGAATCCGTGAACAAACTCATCGCATAAGCATATGGCAAACAAAGCATATCAAAGAGTATATACCAAGCTGGAAGGCATCACCAAGGCCACGGTTTCCCTGCGCGCCAACGGCGTTTCCAACGATGAGCTTGCCGTCGTGGGCGGAAAGCTCGCCCAGGTCGTGCGCACCAAGGGAGACCTGGTGACGCTCCAGATTTTCTCCGGAACGGAAGGCATTCCCACTAACGCGGAGGTCACTTTCCTCGGAGAGCCCCCTACCCTGAAGGTGTCGGACCAGCTGTCCGGACGTTTCTTCGACGCATACGGCCATCCCATCGACGGCGGTCCTGAAATCGACGGAGAGGTGCGGCAGATCGGCGGTCCTTCCGTGAACCCGTACAAACGCCGCCAGCCCTCGCAGCTCATTCCCACGGGCATTGCCGGCATCGACCTGAACAACACCCTGGTCTCCGGCCAGAAGATTCCCTTCTTTGCAGACCCGGACCAGCCTTACAACCAAGTTATGGCAGACGTCGCCCTGCGGGCGGATGTAGACAAGATCATCCTGGGCGGCATGGGCCTGTCCAACGACGACTACCTGTTCTTCCGCAACAGCTTCGAGGCCGCCGGCGCCCTGGACAAGATCATCTGCTTCATCAACACCACGGAGAATCCCCCGGTGGAGCGCCTCCTGGTACCGGACATGGCCCTCACCGCCGCGGAATACTTCGCCGTGGACAAGAACGAGAAAGTGCTGGTGCTCCTGACAGACATGACGCTCTATGCCGACGCCCTCTCCATCGTGAGCAACCGCATGGACCAGATTCCGTCCAAGGACTCCATGCCCGGCTCGCTCTACAGCGACCTGGCCAAGATCTATGAGAAAGCCGTACAGCTTCCCACCGAGGGGTCAATTACCATCATCGCCGTAACCACCCTGAACGACGGCGACATCACCCACGCCATCCCCGACAATACCGGATACATCACCGAGGGCCAGCTTTTCCTGCGCGCCGACACCGACACCGGCAAGGTCATCATCGACCCCTTCCGCTCCCTGTCCCGTCTGAAACAGCTGGTCCAGAACAAGAAAACCCGCGAAGACCATTCCCAGGTGATGAACGCCTCGGTACGTCTGTATGCAGATGCCCAGAACGCCAAGACCAAGCTGGAGAACGGCTTCGACCTCAGCGACTACGACCTCCGCTGCCTTGCCTACGCCAAGGACTATGCCCGGGAGCTCCTGGCCATCGATGTGAACATCTCCATCACCGAGATGCTGGACACCGCCTGGAAACTCTTCGGCAAGTACTTCTCCCCTGCGGAAACAGGTATCAAGCAGGCACTTATAGACAAATACTGGAAAGCATAAGACATGGCTATCAAATTCCAATACAATAAAACCTCGCTGACGGAACTGGGCAAGCAGCTCAAGATGCGGCAGCGGGCGCTCCCTACGCTGCAGAACAAGGAGAGCGCCCTGCGCCTGGAGGTCCGCAAGGCCAAGGCCGACAGCGACCGTCTTATTGAAGAGTTGGAAGAAGCCCTCAAGCGTTACGACTACCTCGCAGCCCTGTGGAACGAGTTCGAACCGGGCCTGATCGAGATAACGGATGTAGACCTGTACACCAAAAAGGTGGCCGGCGTGAAAACCCCGGCCCTGGGAGAGATCCACTACAAGATTCTCCCGTTCAACGCCTTTGTCAAGCCCGCCTGGTATGCCGACGGCGTGAGCATCCTCAAGCAGCTGAGCCGGCTGGGAATCGAGTCGGAGGTGTACGAGGAAAAAGCACGCATCCTGGACTACAACCGCAAGAAAACCACCCAGAAGGTGAACCTGTACGAAAAAGTACAGATCCCCGGTTACCAGGAAGCCATCCGCAAGATCAAACGCTATATGGAAGACGAGGAAAACCTCTCCAAGGCTTCGTCCAAGATTGTTAAAAACCGCCACGCAGAGGAAGAGGAGGCCTCAGAGCTATGATCAGTCCCATGACAAAATACTCCTTCGTCCTCCTGAACGGGGAACAGGATTCCCTCCTGGAAAAACTCCAGGAGATCGGCCTCATGGACATCACCCGCAGCGTAAAGCCGGTAGACGACACTTCCCAGAAACTCTCGGCCGACATAGACCTCATAGACGGTTTCATCCAGGCCCTGAACAAGATTGAACTCCCGGAAGGCACCACCCCCGAAATCCATGAAACCGGAGAAGACCTGGTGCGTGTGGTGGGAGGATCGCTCATGATCTACTCCGACACCCTCGAGCAGGTGAAAAGGCTGGAAAAAGAGGAACTCGACCGCAAAATCTGGGGGGACTTCGACATGTCCCTGATCAATAAACTCTCCGAGGCCGGCGTTCCCCTTCACTTCCACAAACTCCCGGTCAAGTCGTTCCGGAGCGGGTGGAAGGAAGAGTACCCGCTGCAGGAAATCGCACGGGAAAAGGATACACTCTATTTCGTGGTGGCGGGAGAAGACAACCTGCCCGGTGAAATACCCGCTCCTGCAGGCTCCTCAAAAGACTCCCTCGCAGACCTTCAGGAGCAGCGCACGCTCCTGAGTTCCATGCATCGGCACATCGCCGCGCTCAAGGAGCGCATTCCGGATCTGGAACGCCGGCGCAGCGAACTGTACGCCGCGCTGGACCGCTATCTGGCCGGGGTCACGGCCGTTCCGGCAGCGGAGAATACCATCGTAACGCTGGTAGGCTACGCGCCCAAGGAGAACGAGCCCGACATCGTGGAAAAACTGGATCAGATGGATGTGCTGTACCTGAAAGATAACGCATCCGTCCAGGACAACCCGCCCATCCAGTTCAAGAACAACAAGTTCGTCCGCCAGTTCGAGGTCCTCACAGACATGTACGGCAGGCCGGCATACAACGGATTCGACCCTACCCCGTTCATTTCCATCTTCTTCCTGCTGTTCTTCGCCCTGTGTATGGGAGACGCAGGATACGGCCTGGTGCTCATTCTGATCGGCCTGGCACTCAAGAAAGTGGACAGCTTCAAGGATATGGCCCCCCTGGTCATGATCCTGGGGGCGGGAACGGTTGTCGTCGGGTTCTTCCTGCACACATTCTTCTCCATCGATATCGCCCAGTGGAAGATTTTCGAGCCCGTCAAGGGCCTCTTCCTCCCGGACCAGATCGCCGGATATGCCGGTGGCATGGTGCTGGCCATCGTGGTGGGTATCATCCACCTGTGCCTGGCCATGCTGGTGAAAGCCATCCAGGAAGTGAAGGTAAAGGGATTCGCCCACTCGCTGGGCACCCTGGGCTGGACGCTCCTGATTGTAGGCGGCGTCATCGTAGGGGCACTCTCGCTGGTGGGCGTACTCAACGCCACGGCCACCAAGTGGATCGTCATCACCATCGGAGTCATCTCCGCAATCGGCATATTCCCGCTGAACAACCTGGACCGCAACAAACTGGCCAACGTAGGCCTGGGCCTGTGGGACACCTACAACACGGCCACCGGACTGCTTGGAGACGTACTCAGCTACCTCCGTCTGTATGCCCTGGGCCTTGCCGGCAGCATGCTGGGCATGGCGTTCAACGACATGGGCAAAATGGTGCTCGGAGACGGCTCCAACGCCGTTCTCTGGATTTTCTTCATCTTGCTGGTGCTCATTGGGCATACGCTGAATATCGCCATGTGCGCCCTGGGCGCCTTCGTGCATCCCCTGCGACTCAACTTCCTGGAGTTCTTCAAGAATTCCGGCTACGAGGCCGCCGGCCGCAACTATAACCCGCTAAAGAAACAAACAAAATAAATTACAAACATTATGGAACAAATTCTCGGTTATCTCGGACTCGGACTGGTCCTCGCTTTGGCCGGTATCGGATCCTCCATCGGCACCACAACCGCCGGCAACGCGGCGGAAGGTGCGCTCAAACGTAAGCCGGAAGCCTCCGGTAGCTACATGGTGCTGTCCGCCCTGCCCGCCACACAGGGTATCTACGGCTTTGTGGCCTTCTTCATCATGCTGGGCAAATTCACCGGTGGCACCATCTCCGGCGCACTTTGCTTCGGTATCGGCATTTCCGTAGGTCTGGCCTGCCTGATCTCCGGTATCCGCCAGGGCCAGGTCTGCGCCAACGGTATCGTGGGCGTTTCCCAGGGCCACGACGTATTCACCAACACCCTGATCTACGCCGCCCTTCCGGAATTCTACGCCATTCTGGGTCTGGTGGGCGCCATCATGGCCAACTAGGCAAGAAAACGCAGAAAAACAGACCGGCCTCCCCCAAAGACCGGTCTGTTTTTTTGTATCGGAAAAGAATTC
>CAMHST010000043.1 GCA_946187865.1 uncultured Bacteroidales bacterium | reverse complement strand
GAGAGGTTGTCGTAGGTACCGCCGGAGCAGCCGGCGATGATGCCCTGGTCGGCATGGACCTTGCCGTCCCGGATCTTGGACAGGAGGTCCGGATGCACCTTGTCGCCGAAGCGTTTCTTGGTGTCTTCCTCGATGGCTTTCAGGACCTTTTCAGGGTTGGCCTGGAGCTCGTGGATGCTCACGGCGTTGGACGGATGGTAAGGCAGGGCGATCATGCTTTCCTGCGTGGAAAGGTCTATCCGGATCATGGAATCGTAATAGGCCACTTCGCCCGGTTTCAGCTCCCGGTAGGCCTCCGGACGGCCGTGCATCTCGAAGTACTTCTTCACCTCGCCGTCGGTAATCCAGATGGAGCTGAGGCAGGTGGTTTCGGTGGTCATCACGTCGATACCGTTACGGAAGTCGATGGGAAGCTCTTTCACGCCGGGGCCGGCGAATTCCAGCACCTTGTTTTTCACGAAGCCGCTCTCGAAAACGGCCTTCACCAGGGAAATGGCCACATCGTGCGGGCCGATTCCGTGCTTGGGCTTGCCTTCCAGCCACACCAGCACCACCTCAGGGGCGTTGATGTCCCAGGTGTTGCGCAGGAGCTGCTTGACCAGCTCGCCGCCGCCTTCGCCCACGCCCATGTTGCCCAGGGAGCCGTAACGGGTATGGGAGTCGGAGCCCAGGATCATGTTGCCGCAGGCGGTGAGGGCCTCGCGGGCATACTGATGGATAACAGCCTGATTGGCAGGAACATAAATGCCACCATACTTTTTGGCAGCGGACAGGCCGAACACATGGTCGTCCTCGTTGATGGTACCACCTACCGCACACAGCGAGTTGTGGCAGTTGGTCATGGCATAGGGCAGCGGGAATTTTTCCAGGCCGCTGGCACGAGCCGTCTGGATAATGCCCACGTAGGTAATATCGTGGGAAACCATCGCATCAAAGCGGATGCGAAGTTTTTTGCCCTTGGACCCGTCCACGTCATGTGCACGCAGGATCTGATAGGCAATGGTATTCTCCCGGGCCTGGTCCGGGGTGAGATCGGCCTCTTTGGCAATGGTTTTGCCGCCGAGAAGATAAACACCATGAGGAATAAGTTCTACCATAATTGTGTTATTATTGTGTTATTGAATCTACAAAAACAGTGAGCGACAGCATATCGGCCGCCCCGCCGGGAGAAATCCCCTCCCGGGCATACCGGTCGCACATCTCCTGAAGCCGGCCGTTCCATCCGTCCCGCTCCTGCGACTCGCTCTGAAGCATCTGCGCCGCCTCCCGCTTCACCTCCTGCGCCCTTTCCTTGCCCACACGCTTAATCACGCACGTGTCGTCCAGGGAGGACATAATCCGAAGCAGAACCCGCTGAAGGCGTCCGGCCTTTTCTTTTGCATCTGAAACTCCTTGTACCTTCAGAGATGATAGATAAGGCAACCAGTCCTGGAAGAGCTCCGCATAGCCGCCTTCGGCCATCTCGCGAGCGCTCTTCACCCCTTCCCGGCGGCAGACAGCCTGGCTGTCCAAGGACAAGGCCGTTTTCTGTATCTCGCTCATTAACAGGCGTTTATCAATTCCTGTCTGGGCATTTTCGCCTAGACAGGATTGCATAACACCCTCATTTTCATGCATTTGCAAAATACGCCCGGCTGCGAAAAGCGCCAGTCCCAGCGCGAAAATGGCGCCGCGGTGGGTATTCACCCCGCCGGTAGCTTCCATCATGGCCTTTTCCGCCTCCAGTCCCAGCTGACGGAGCGTCTCCGGCCCATCGGCCGTGACCATCCGGCTCCAGAACGGGCGCAGCGCCGCAATGGCCTTGCGCATAAGGGCAAAGTCCATGTCGGCATGAGCCCCGACAGCGTCCGGGCACACCAGGCCGGGCTTGAGCGGAGTTTCCAGCTCAAGGGCAAGGGCCCGGCCAGCCAGGTCTGCAAGCAGGTACGGATGCGTAACAGCCGGCGTAAGGAGCGAAGCCTCACGGAAGAAGCCCCTGTCCAGGGCGTTTCTCACGGAAGAGGCGCTCACAAAAACATCGGCCCGGGCAAGACGCGGGATAACGGTAACCCCCACGCCCCGCCCAGGAAGCTTTTCCGCCATCAGGTCATTGTAGCGCGCCGTGAGCGGATCCGAAGGTTCGGAGCCCACAAAACGCATCCCCACCTGCAGGGCCGGTGCAATGTGGCGGGCAAACAGGTCCAGGTCCAACTGCATCTGCGTCACAGATGCGTCGGAGAAGTTTTTCATAAAATAAGTCGGAAAAGTAGCCGATGAGATCTGATAGGCCGACCCTTCCAGGACAGTAACCCTGGGCTGCGATGCAAAAGCGGTCTGCAGCATGGTCAGGCGCTCAGTATAGCTGAAGCGGGAAACATCTTCCCGCACGGGAATGACAAACAGATGGTCTACCTGGCGGAGCGCCTGCTCTACCAGATACTGATGCCCCAGCGTAAGGGGATTAGCGTTCATGACCACAACGCCGGCCGTTCCACGGACCCGCTGAGCCCGCAGACAGGCGCAGTAGGCCTCCAGTCCCCCGCCATTTTCCATCAGGATGGCCAGCGGGGCCTGCGCCAGGAGGCGGAAGCCGAAACTGGAGAAAACCGCCTCGTTTTCCGGTTTGGTAAACAGTTTCAGGTTGTGGATACCCCGCAGGGACGCTTCCCGGATGAGCCGGGAAAGAAGCGGAGCGGTAAGGCCTGCCTCACGGGCATCGGCCGACACGGCAATGCATTTGAGGACATCCCCTTTGAGGCCGGCGCCGGCGAGGATATCCCCTTCTTGGCTTGTAAGTGCCAGATACAAATCCACTTCCTCCAACCGCAGACCATTGGCGGCGAGGAAACGCTCCACTTTTGCGTGGAAGAAAGGAGAAGAAAGAGGTATCTCCTGTATGTCAAGATTCGTGTATGTCTGCACTTTTCACGCAAGCATTCCAATACTCCCGGTTCCGCCTGCTATGGAATCGCGCTACGAAGGTAATGAATTAAAACCGAATTCCCAATAATATCTTAAGAATTTAAAAAGATATTCACCATTTCGTCTATTTTCGCAAGTAAATCCGCTGTCGAGTGCGCATGTGAGCGCATGCAAATCCGGGCCGGACGCTGACACAGCAGACACCTTCGCGGCGGAAGGTGCAGGTCTTCCCGGGAAAGCGGCTGTACAAAACTCCTTTCCGGCCCCGCCTCCCGCTTGCCGGGCAGCACATCGATATCCATCAGCCGCCCCAGCGGATGCGTGTCTTCAATTTCACAGCAGCGTTCCTTTACCGCAAGCGAAGGCTGGCAAACCGGGAAATACGCCTCATACCCGGTTTCCAAGTCCCGGACCAGCACCTGAAGGATATCCTGGCCGAAGGCCTCTTTTACGGCCGCCAGGCCCGCTTCTCCAACCACCAGCGAACTCCGGGAGCGTTTCTCGGGTCCGGGAAACTGCACCGTGAGGCAGATGAGCGCGCAGTCCGGGTACTCCTGCAGCATCTTTCGCTGGCAGGCGGCCCGCGCATCCCGGCTGTCCAGCAGCTGTTCCAGCGTTACCATAATCTCCTACTGACGTTTTAACCGGGCCGACACGGTACCCTTCCCGATCGGGAGCGACAGCCCCAGGATTTCCCGTCGGCCGGAAATCCACACATGGATCTCGTTGCCGTCCCCATTCTCCATCAGTCCCCTCTCCGGCATGTTCACCACAACATGATGGGCGGTCTCTCCAGGCCAGTACGACGCATCCACCCCCTTGTAGTTGACAACCACAGGGACATACTCCGCCGACATGATCACATGCATCCGGAGCGGCCCTTGAAAAGAGCCGAAATCCAGGCTCCGGAGGAAAAAGGCCATGCTGGCCAGATCCATCGCCATGCCATCCGGGGCGGGAAAGGTCTTGCGGACAGGTTCCTTCCCATCCGCTGAATACAACAGGGACTCCACTTTCCCGGGCACAGTCCCGTAAAAAAACTCCAGACGGTAATCCTTGCCCTTTTCCTTATACGGGAACTCGTAGTGATAAGGCTGCAAATCCTGTTTGGACAAATGCAGGTTCACCCGGTATTCATCCCGGATGAACAGGCGGAAAACATGCGCGGCGCGAACCCGGAATACGGCACTCCAGGCCGGCTGCCCTTCCCAAGTGGCCGGCCTTTGATTCAAGGTACAGGTGGCCATTTTGGTATTGACCACCCCAAGCTTATAATGGACGTCGTAGGAATACTCGCCAGCCGAACCCTCCGGCAAAGGCTTGCGCGAAAGGGCTCCCGGAAAGGAGAGTAAAAGCGCCATGAAAGAGATTAAAAACAGTTTCATGGCGCATGTTTACTTAACAATATGGATCTGGTCCAGGACCTTTCCGTCGCGGTTCATCACCACGCCGACCACCCTGTCTCCGAAGGGAAGCGGATCCGGCGTGCCGATAATGGAAGTGGCTTTCCGTGCCAAATCCTGGATATCCACGACCTTCAGGCCGGCTTTCTCCAGTTTTTCCTTGATTTCCGGACGGGCGGGATTGACGGCAATGCCGTATTCAGTGACCACGACATCGACCGACTTGCCAGGGGTGATGAGGGTGGTCACATGCGGTACCACGCACGGGATGCGGCCGCGCAGCAGCGGGCACACGATGATACTGAGGGCACTGTCCGCCGCCGTATCCTGATGGCCGCCAATGGCGCCGCGGATAATGCCGTCGGACCCTACGAGCACATTCACATTGAAGTCCGTATCCACTTCCAGGGCGCTCAGGATCACGATATCCAGGGCGTGCGTGGCGGAGCCCGTGTGCTGCCCGGAGGCATATTCCACGGAAGAGACCTCTACATGGGAGGGATCCGTAGCGATGGACTGCGCCGCCACTTTGTCGAAGGACTGCACATCGATCAGCTTGCCGATAAGCCCTTCCTCATGCAGTTTGACCATGTGGGCCGTGATGCCGCCCAGGGCGAAACTGGCCTTGATGCCGCGACGGACCATCTCTTCACGAATGTACTTCACTACCGCCAGGGAGGCGCCGCCTGTTCCGGTCTGGATGCTGAATCCGTCCTGGAAATAGCCGGAGTTGATCACCACCTGGGCCGCCTGCTTGGCCAGCAGGATGTCCCGGGGATTCTTGGAATCCCGGATGGCGCCGGCCGAAATCTTGGAGCTGTCTCCCACGCTGTCCACGACCACCACGGACTCTACATCGGCGCCGCGAATGCCGGCAGGCAGGTTTGGATAGGCGACAAGGTCGTCCGTGAGCACCACCACATGTTTGGCGTAACGGGCATCCGGCAGGGCATAGCCCAGCGAGCCGCAGATGCTCTTCGCGTTTTCGGAGCGCGGGACGCCGCAGGCATTGCCCAGCTCGTCCGAGGCCGATGCACCCAGGAAGGCCACATCGATCTTGAGTTCCCCATTGGCGATGGCGCTGCCGCGTCCGCCGTGGGAACGGAAGACGACCGGCTCTTTCAGCAGGCCGTGCGAAATGGCATCGGCCAGCTCTCCGCGGAGGCCCGAAGTGGAAATGTCGGTGATGACACCGTTTTTGATATGTTCAATCAGGGGTTTATGGACATCCGACAGGCTGGACGCGGCCAGCTTCAGGTCTTTGAAACCCATTTCCGCAAGCTTGTCCACGACTAGGTTCACCACTTTGTCTCCGCCGCGGAAATGGTGGTGGAAACTGATGGTCATCCCGTCGGTGAGACCACTGCGGCGGATGGCCTCTTCCAGGCTAACTAATTTGCTGTTTCTCATAGTGCTTCCTCCTCACTGATTACACCGGCGGCCACAGCCAGCGCGATGGTGCGCTCTGCACGCAGCACGACCGGCCGGTCTACCATCTTGCCATTGAGCGAAATCACGCCGGAACCCTTGGCCTGGGCCTCCCGGATGGCGGCCACAACGGCGCGCGCCTTGGTGATTTCTTTTTCCGTAGGGGTGAATACGCTGTTCACCACCTCTATCTGACGGGGGTTGATGATGGATTTTCCGTCAAAGCCCAGCGTCTTGATCAGTTCCACTTCCTTGCGGAAGGTTTCCATGTCGTCCAGGTTGGAATATACCGTATCGAAGCAGGCGATGCCGGCTGCACGGGCGGCCACCACAATCTGCTCACGGGCCAGCAGCAGTTCTGCGCCGCCCGGCGTACGGTTGGTCTTCAGGTTGGCCGAATAGTCTTCCGCGCCCAGGGCGATACCCATCATGCGCTCCGACGCCGTGGCGATGGCATAGGCGTTCACGATACCCAGGGCGCTCTCGATGGCGGCCATGATACGGGTCTCCCCCACCCGGCCGATCTCGGTTTCCACTTTCAGGATCTCCGCCTCCAGTTCACGGACTTCGTCGGCGGTCTCCGTCTTGGGCATGCGGATGACGTCCACGCCGGCTTTCACCACCGCCTCCACGTCCTTGCGGCCGTAAGGGGTGCTAAGCGGGTTGATCCGCACCACCATTTCCGTATTTCCGTAGTCGATGGTCTTAAGGGCATTGTGCACCAGCAGGCGCGCGGCGTCCTTTTCGGCCATGGTCACGGAATCTTCCAGGTCCAGCATAATGCTGTCCGGCCCATAGATATGGGCATCGGCCATCATTCCGGGGTTGTTGCCCGGAACGAACATCATTGTTCTCCTCAGTCTTTCCATACGTCCTTTCCCGTTGCCCGGACTGCGGCGGCGGTCACCCTTGCCCGGATGGTACAATCCAATGCGCCCTTGTCAATGGCCTCTACGTGCGCGTCCGTAATCCCGAGGCCTTCCAGCGTCTGGGCGATCAGGTCCTTGATCTGACGCCCGAACTGCGCAGCCACGGAGCTTTGCAGGTCTATCTGCAGGCCTTCTCCGGGGCCGATGTTAACCATGATGTCGCCGGATTCCAACGTTCCGGCAACTGCATTCTTTACAGTCATAACGAATTAAGTATGTAAGTTTAGATTGTTTACTCTCCCTGGTGGGCCGGCCGGAGCAGGTCCATCACCACTTTGACGGGATTGAAGGTTTCGATGGGAACTTCGACGAATAGGGTGTTCCAGTTGCTCATGGCACCGTTCCACAGACCGGGAAGCTCCAGGGCCTTGAGTTCGCGGCCTTCGTAGCTCTTGGAGCTGATGAAGCCGGCCTCGGGATCCACGAATTGGAGCAGGTTGAACTTGTTCCCCTTATAGTCCTTCAGGCAGCAGACCAGGTCTACGGGATTGAAGTGCGTGGCGCGGGACATGGCTTTCGCCGCCCCGGCGTCTTCCTTGTTGATCTGGACGCTTTCCAGGATCTGGAGGCTGGTGGCGCCGTCTTTTCCGGCAATCACGTACGGGCCGCCGCCGGGCTCACCCTCGTTGCGGACCATGCCGCAGACACGGATGGGACGGTTGAGCTTGTCCTTGAGCATCTGGATACGCTCCGCCTCGCTGTGGGCCAGGGGCATCTGCACGCAGAGCTGCTTGTCCAGGAAATTCTCTATCTCGTTGCAGAGCTGCACGGAAGGATTCTCTTCCAGCTTGCGCAGATACGAGAAAATGCAGTCCCTGAGCTGAAGGGCCACACCCATGAGCACCTGTTTGTACTGTGCCGTGACGGGCAGCAGTTTCTCGTGGGCCACATTGTCGATGTTCTTGATGGAAACCAGCTCGTCCTCTACCTGGTTCAGGTTATAGATCAGGGCGCCGTGCCCGGCCGGACGGAACAGGAGGGAGCCGTCCGCCTTGCGGAACGGCTTATTGTCCGGATCTACGGCTATCGTGTCCGTGGCTTTGTCCTGGAAGGTGAAACGGATGTTGTACCGCACACCGTACTTGGCCTCATACGCCTGCTTCACAGCGCCGATGGCTTCCTCGAAAAGGGCCTGGTGCTCCGGCGAGATGGTTATGGTAAGGTTGCAGGTGCCGTCTGCGTTGCGCATGTACTCCTGGGCCTCTACCAGGTGCTCGGCGATGGCGGTGCGCACTTCCTGCGGATAGCGGTGGAAGCGGAGCACCCCCTTGGGCTTGCTGCCGTAGGCAAGGCCCTCTTCTTTCAGGAGTTTGCGCAGGGTCTCTTTCCGGTAGGCCATGCTGTCTTCGGGTTCCCCGAACAGCTCAGGCGAATAAAAGGCGAAATCTTTTATGCGGGCAGCCAGACGCGCACCGGGGGCTTCTGCGGGAAGGTCTTCCCCGCCCTCCAGTGTGGCAAGGCCGCTGAACATGTCCTTGAACATGCGGGATGCGGCGCCGGAAGCCGGCACGAACTTGCTTTTCCCGTGGATGTCGGCCTTTTGGTAATAGGCGATGGCTTCCCGGACGGATTCCGGCGTGAGGACGCGGATGCCGCGCTCGGGCGTGGCAGGACCCACGATTTTCATCCAGGGAAAGCCGTTTTTGAAATGGTCTATCTGGTCTTTCACCTGGCGGAGGTCTGCGCCCCGCTCCTCTATCTGATGGATGTCTTTCTGGTTGAACATGGTGGATATGTGGTTAGTCGATATAAAATTCTCTTCTGTAGTTGTATTCGCTCCTTAAGAGCTCGAAGCTGCCGGGATTGGAGCGGAACAGGAAATCGTCCGTGAAAATGGGGTAATTGTACTGCAGGATGGCGGCGATTTCCCCCTGGGTTTTCCCCTGCAGATGCACCGAGACCGGCTTCAGGGCCTCGGTTTCGGTCTGCGGGGCGAAGTCCAGCAGGGCGCCTATTCCGAAATGGCGGGCAACCGCCTGCACGGCCATGGCCGTCCCGTTCTGCTTTCCCTGATAGGAATAGCCGGCGATATGGGGGGTGGCTATGTCGCAGACCTCGATCAAGTTTGGGTTCACGTCCGGCTCGTTGCACCAGGTGTCCAGGATCAGGGCGCCCAGTTTGGGACGGGCATGCAGAAGGGCGCTCTCGTCCACGACTTCTCCCCGGGCCGCGTTGATGAAAATGGCTCCCGGCTGCATTTTTTCGAAAAAAGCTTCCGAGGCCATGCCGCGGGTGGTGCTGTCCAGGGGAACGTGAAGAGTGATCACCTGGGACTGCTCCAGGAGGGTGTCCAGGTCTACAAAGGCGGCGTCTCCCTCACGGGCGGCACGGGGAGGGTCGTTCAAGAGCACCCGGAAACCCAGCGAGCGGGCCATCTGCTCCACGATTTTTCCCACATGCCCCACGCCGACGATCCCGATGGTGGCGCCGTCCAGTTTGATGGAATGGCGGGACGCCGTACCGTAGAGGGCGGAGAAGACATAGTCTGCCACGCCGCCGGCATTGCAGCCCTCTGCATTGCACACCTCTATCCCATGGGCGGCACACCAGGGCAGGTCTATGTGGTCCGTGCCGATAGTGGCGCTGGCGATCATCTTCACCCGCGTGCCGGCAAGGGTCTCTGCATTACAACGGGTGCGGGTGCGGATTATGATGGCATCGGCATCCGACATGGCTGCCCGGTCTATGGCCCGGCCGTCCAGATAAACTACTTCTGCGAAGGGTTCCAGGACCCCTTTCAGGAAAGGAATATTGGTATCTGCAACGATTTTCACACTCTTTTCTGTTTAGAGCATACAAAGATAATCAATGTCTGCGAATTAAACAATTATCATTATCTTTGCGCCCAATATGAATAGGTTCAGTGCAATAGCAACCATTATACTGGTCGCCAGGGTGCTCACGGGCGTCCCTGCGGGCGCGCAGGAGCTCACGGACTCGCTCTCCGCCGCCCGGGTAACCGCTGTCAAAGAGCGGATGCGCAACACCACCCAGACCGGCCTCACCCGGATAGAAGGCAAGCAGCTCAATACGGGCGTAGCCGTTTTCGGCACGCCGGACATTATCAAGAAACTCCAGATGCTGCCCGGTGTAGCCGCCGGCAACGAGCTCATGAGCGGGCTGTACGTACACGGGGGCGACGGCAACGACAACCTCTTCCTGCTGGACGGCGTCCCGCTGTACAACATCTCCCATTTCGGCGGGCTGTTCTCCAGTTTCAACACAGACCTTGTAGACAACCTGGACTTCTACAAAAGCGGCTTCCCCGCCCGCTACGGCGGCCGGATGTCTTCCGTGGTGGATGTAGAGACCCGCGAAGGCGACATGGAGCGCTATCACGGTTCCTTCTCCCTGGGAATGATTGACGGGCGCGTCCAGCTGGAAGGTCCCATCGTCAAGGGAAAGACATCCTTCAATGTGGGGCTTCGCCGCTCATGGATGGACCTGATCACCATTCCGGCCCTGATCTACGCCAACCACCGCAACGGAGAGAACGAGACCGTGGACGGCGGCTACGCCATGAGCGATGTGAACGCCCGCATCACCCACCGCTTCTCCCCCAGGAGCGTGCTGAACGCCAACTTTTACTGGGGTGAAGACAACCTCCGCACCGGGCTGGACCGCACAGACCCCGTCACAGGCGAAGACGGCCTGTCCCACGACAACAGCAGCAAGATGAAAATCGGCGTAAAATGGGGCAGCCTCACGGGTTCCGTCTCCCACCAGTACGAATTCGGGAAAAACCTGCGCACCAGGAACCTGGCATATTTCTCCCGCAGCAGCTCCGACACCGGCTACGAGTTCAACTTCCGCAACTGGGGCGCAGAAGGGGAAAGCGCCACCGCCATGACAGATTCGGACATCTCCTATATCAAAGAGGTGGGTGTCAAGAGCGACTGGGACTGGTATCCGAACGCCTCCCATCATGTCCGGTTCGGCCTTTCCGGTCAGTATCACTGGTATCATTCGTCCCGGGAATACGTCTCCACGCAGGCCCAGCCGGGAAATCCGGAGCAGGAAAACAGCGACAAGGAATCCCTGGGATACCGTTCCCTGGAGCCCGCCGTCTATGCCGAAGACGAGATTTTCCTCCGCTACAACCTCACCCTCAACGCCGGACTCCGGTACGCCCTGTTCCGCACCGACGACAAAACCTGGCACTCGCTGGAGCCCCGCCTGGCCTTCAAATGGATGATCCACCCGGATATCACCGCCAAGCTTTCCTATACGCGGATGAGCCAGTTCGCCCACCTGGTGGCGGCCATGTACATGGACCTGCCGTCCAACAGCTGGATGCCGTCCACGAACCAGGCGCGGCCCATGGTGTCGGACCAGATCGCCGGCGGCATCTACACAACGCCCTTCCCGAACTTCCGCTTCAACCTGGAAGGCTGGTACAAGACGATGGGCCACCTGCTGGTGTATAATGGCAGCAACTCCTTCGTCCCGCCGCTCACCGAGTGGGAAAAATCGTTCACGGAAGGCTCCGGGAAGTCCTGGGGCATGGAGCTGGAAGCCACCTACAGCAACGGCCCGCTGGAACTGTCGGCCTACTACACCCTTTCCTGGACGCACCGCTTCTTCGAAGAATTCTACTACGACTGGTTCCCGGACCGGAACGACAACCGCCACAAGGTGAACCTGGTGGCCACCTGGCACTTCGCCAAGTATTTCAGCCTTTTCCTCAACTGGAACTGGCACAGCGGGAACCGCATCACCTTCCCCACCCATATCCTCCGGGGAGAGGGCGACCTGGCCGACAGGTACGTGTACGACGCCCCCTACAACACCAAGCTCCCGGACTACCACCGCCTGGACGCCGGCATCGACTTCACCCGCACCACGGACAGCGGAAAAACCTTCAAGCTCAACCTGAGCGTTTACAACGCCTACAACCATCTCAACGCCGTCTTCGCTTTCCTGGACACCGACGCAGACGGCAACTTCAGCGGGATGGCCTACGGCCTGGTCCCCATCATCCCCACCCTATCGTTCACCTACCAGTTCTGATGAAAATCCCGTTCAAATCCATAGCCGCCGTCCTGGGTGCGGTCCTTGTCCACGCCTGCGAAATCCCGTTTTCGCTGGAAGACACGGCCGCCCCGAAAATCTATCTTCAGTGCATCCCCGCCCCGGACAGCACGGTGCTGCAGATCCTGTACGCGGCTCCGGCGGTGGGCAGCAGCACCGGCAATCCGCCATCCTTCTCCCCGCAGGCCAGCATCCTGGTCAACGGGCAGCCCCGCGCCTTCAAAGACCAGGGAGCAGGGCGTTTCACCAGCTACGAGCCGCTGCAGGAAGGCGATGAGATCCAGGTGGATGTCACCGCGCAGGATCTGCCCGCCATCAGCGGAAAAACCACCGTCCCTCCGGTTCCCCACATCACCGAGACCGTCGTTACGGAAGAAAAGGCAGACACGTCCACTTTCCGGAAAGTCACCCTGACCCTGGACACCGCCCCCAAGGAGGACGAATACTACGGTATCCAGATCCGCCGCCGCACGGCAGTCCTATACACGGACGGCAGTTTCGACGACCTGGACATCTTCATTGTCCCGGGCAAGCTGATAAACCTGCTGGACAGCGGAACCGTCACGATGGACGACTTCGTGCAGGTCAACTTCACGGACGGCCTTTTCAACGGCTTCCTGGACCGTCCGATGACCATCCTCACGGCCAAACAGTTCCAGGGAAACCAGTACAGCTTCTACCTGGACTCGTTCGACACGGACATCTGGAGCACCATTTCGGAAATCGACTGGGAAAACCTGCCGGAGCGCGGTGAAGACTGGGACGAAGACGACTGGCGGGAGTATTGGAGCCGGGACCGGGAAGAGCAGGAAGACACGCGCATTCCCGTAGGTTCCGCCACCTATTGCCAGATTTTCCTGTATCGGCTTTCGCCGGAAACCTACCGCTATGCCAAAGCCCTGTTCCAGAGCAATTTCAACTTCCTGGCCAACATGGGACTGATTCCGGCCAATTTCACCTATTCCAATGTAGCCGGCGGCCTGGGTGTAGTGGGGGCCCTGTCCGTTGACACGGCCGACTTCATCGAGGCCGACAACGCTATTTTAAAATTAATTCTTGGACAAAACCCGCCGTCCGGTTATCGGCCGTAAAAAGCTTGTCTTCCCGGAGGAATGCGTTGATTTTTTCCACCAGCGCATCTTTCTGGAAATAGAGCTGGTTGCGGATGACCGACGAATTGAGGGTGATATAGAGTTTCCCGCTGCGGTAATAGCGCTTGAGGGTGAAAGGGGCCGCGCCGGAGCACACATCCCAGGCCTCAAAAATGCGCTGGGTATTGAGCCCGGCGGCGATTTTCATGGACTTGATATACTGGGAAACCACTTCCTCCATGCTCAGGGCCTGTTTCCGGTGCAGGCGGACCGTAGGGACTGCATCGCTCATAACTGCTCCACTTTGGTGAACACGCCGGCCGAGGCGTTGAAATAGGCCCGGTCTTCCGTAATCCGGTCCACGATGCCCTGGATGCGGGATTTGTCGGTGTCGGTAATGAAAATCTGGCCGAAGTCGCTGCCGGCCACCAGTTCGATCAGGTGGGAGATGCGCTTGAGGTCCAGTTTGTCGAAGACGTCGTCCAGCAGCAGCAGCGGAGGGAATCCGTAGGCCTTTTTCATCATCTCGTACTGGGCGAACTTGAGCGCCACCAGGAAGGATTTCTGCTGCCCTTGGGAGCCGGCACGGCGGATGGGATGGCCGTTCATCGTGAACAGGAAGTCGTCCCGCTGGACACCGCAAGTGGTGTAATGCAGGGCCAGGTCCCGCTGCCGGGCGGCGGACAGGATCTGGGGAAGGGACCCGGCGGAAAGATCTGACTTATAGGACAAAGACACCTCTTCCCCGCCGCCGGAGATCTGCGCGTAATAATCCTGGATCAGCGGCCGGAGCCCTTCACACAGGCGCAGGCGGCCCTGATAGACCGTCTGGGCCGCAGAAGACATTTTAAGGTCTAACACGCTGAGCAGCTGCTCTTCCGGGTTCTCCTGACGGAGCATGTGGTTCCGCTGGGCCAGCAGCCGGTTGTACGCCTGCACGGCCGCCAGATATTCCGGATCCATCTGCGAAAGGACGGCATTGGCAAAGCGCCGCCGCTCATCTGAGGAATCGCTGACCAGGGAAATGTCCGAGGGGGAGATCATCACAACGGGCAGAAGGCCGATATGGTCCGAGAGCCGGGGGCAGGGTTTGTCGTCCCTGACCAGCCGTTTGCCTTCCGCCCCCACCTGGATGGAAAAGCGGGATTCCAGGCCGTTTTCCATGCCGTAGGTTCCGCCCAGGGCGAACCCGTCCGTACCGTAGCGCCAGTTGCTCCTTTCGGGCGCGGCGAAGGCGCTCTTGGTCATGGAAAGATAATAGATGGCGTCCAGCAGATTGGTTTTCCCCTCCCCGTTGTCTCCACTGATACAGTTGACGTTAGGAGAGAAACAGACCTCCTGGAAAACGATATTCCGGAAGTCCTGGACCACTATTTTCTTGAGTACGGGCATGGAGTTCGGCTTTGGATTGCAAATATACATTTTTTTTCGTAAATTTGCGGGCTGAAATAAGCAGAACCCTTTACAATCGATAATATAAAAACGTAATAATATCATGGCAAAGAAAACCACAGAAGAGGAAATCCGCCAGCAGAACGTAGCAGAGGCGGTATCCAAGACAGAACAGTTCTTCAAAGAGAACGGAAAAATCATTTACGGCTGCGTCATCGCAGTGCTCGTCGTCGCCCTGGCCATCCTGGCCTACAACCGTTTCATCCTCCAGCCCAAGAAAATCCAGGCTCAGGACCAGATGGTCAAGGCGGAGCAGTGGTTCGAGTCCGGCGAATATGAGCTGGCCCTCAAGGGAGACGGCAACGACCTGGGCTTCGAAGACATCATCGCCCAGTACGGCAACAAGGGCGGAGAGTCCGTGTACATGTATGCCGGCGTGGCCAAGCTCCAGACCGGTGCCTTCGACGAGGCCATCGAGTATCTGAAAAAGTATAACGGCAGCGATCCCATCATGCTGGGCCGCGCCCAGTGCTGCATCGGCGACGCCTATGTAGGCAAAGCCGACTACGCCACCGCCATCACCTGGTTCGAAAAGGCCGCCAAGACCACGGACAACCTGTTCGCCGCTTCTTACCTGATCAAAGCCGGTATCGCCGCAGAGGCCATGGGCCAGGCGGAAAAAGCCCTTGCTTACTACAAGGACGTGAAAGAGAACTATGCCAACGCCCCCGAGGCCGCAGAAATCGACAAGTACATCACCCGCATTGAAAACAAATAGTCATGGGAAGAGCATTTGAGTTCCGCAAAGAGCGCAAGTTGAAGCGCTGGGGCCACATGGCCAAGACCTTCACCAAACTTGGAAAGGAAATCACCATCGCCGTGAAGCAGGGCGGTGCGGAAGTGACGGGTAACCCCCGTCTGCGCGCCCTCATCGCAGAAGCGAAGGCCGAGCAAATGCCCAAGGAGAACATCGAGCGCGCCATCAAGAAAGCGACGGAAGCCAAAACCGGAGATTTCAAGGAGATTATCTATGAAGGCTTCGGTCCCTTCGGCATCGCCTACCTGGTAGAGGCCGCTACGGACAACAACACCCGCACCGTGGCCAACGTCCGCAGCTATTTCACCAAATGCGGCGGAACCCTCCAGACCAGCGGCTCGGTGGCTTTCATGTTCGACCACAAATGCGTTTTCCGCATCAAGGAAGATCCCGCCAAACCCATCGACGTGGAAGAGCTGGAGCTGGAACTGATCGACTTCGGCGCAGAGGAAGTGTTCAAACAGGAAGTGGAGGACGAAGATGAGAACGTGACGGTGGAAATCTCCATCTACGGAGATTATTCCGCTTACGGCCAGATCCAGAAATACATCGAGGAAAAAGGCTACGAGCTCATTTCCGGCGGCTTCGAGCAAATCCCCAACGTGGAACTCAAGGAAGTCACTCCGGAGCAGCGTGCCACCCTGGAGAAACTCACCGGCCTGCTGGAAGACGACGAAGACGTGACCAACGTCTACACCACCATGGCTCCCGAGACGGAGTAATTTCCCTGACAGAACCTGACAGCCGGGCCGCCTGACCCGGCTGTTTTCATACACTGGAACAAGCGTTATGAAATCGCTCAAAGAACTTTACAAAATCGGGAAAGGTCCCTCTTCTTCCCATACGATGGGGCCGTACAATGCCGCCGGACTGTTCGGCAAACGGCACCCGGATGCAGCCCGCTTCGAGGTTACCCTCTACGGTTCCCTGGCCGCCACGGGAAAGGGCCACATGACGGATGTGGCCATCACCGAGGCGCTCTCCCCCATCGCCCCCGTGGAAATTCTCTGGAGGCCGGCCTTTTTTCCGAAGTACCACTCCAACGGGATGCTGTTCAAGGCTTTCGGCCCCGACGGGGACACGCTGGAGGAATGGACGGTTTACAGCATCGGAGGCGGCGCCCTGTCGGAAGGCGAAGGGCGTGAACTGAGCCGCTCCGGAGAAGTTTACAAGATGAACACCCTCACGGAGATTGCCGAGTGGTGCGACGCCAACGGCCGCAGCTACTGGGAGTATGTAGACCTGTGCGAAGGGCCGGACATCTGGGACTACCTGCAGACGGTATGGGAAGCCATGAAGGCATCTGTCGTCCGCGGTCTGGAAACCGAAGGCCGGCTTCCCGGCCCGCTGAACCTGGCCCGCAAGGCGGCAACCTATCATGTCAAGGCGCTGGGCTACCAGCCCAACCTGCGCTCCCGCGGCCTGGTCTTCTCCTATGCCCTGGCCGTGAGCGAGGAAAACGCTTCCGGCGGCACCATTGTCACGGCACCCACCTGCGGTTCCTGCGGTGTCATGCCGGGCGTACTGTATCACCTGGCCACCGGCCATGCCTTCTCCGACATCAAGATCCTGCACGCCCTGGCCACGGCCGGCATCGTGGGCAACGTCGTGAAGCAGAACGCCTCCATCTCCGGGGCCGAAGTCGGCTGCCAGGGAGAAGTGGGCGT
>CAMHST010000042.1 GCA_946187865.1 uncultured Bacteroidales bacterium | reverse complement strand
GCCAAAAGAGTACCGAAACAGCGCAAGATTGATATCCCGATAAACGGGGAATTTATCGAATCAAACTCCGAATCACTCTGCCTGATTCCTATAAGCTCTTCCTGTACTCCCTGGGCGTAACACCTTTCATCCGGAAGAAAAAGCGGCCGAAAGTAGTTGAGTCGGCATAGTTTATCCTTTCTGCAATCTCGTCGATGCTCAGGTCAGTGCTTTCTAGCAGCCAGATGGCCTCCATCAGCAGCAACCGGTTGATATACTCCATAACTGTTCTTCCGGAGACCTGCCGGACAGCTCGGGAGAGATAGGTAGGCGTGACGTTCAGGGCGTCGGCGTAGAATTCTATACCGTGTTCCCGGACAAAATGCTCCGGAAGCAAGTCCATGAAATTCATGAACAGGTCTTCCGTTCTTTTCCCGAATCCGCTGTGCTTCGTCTGTTTGGAAAGAATGGATGAAAGATCCATAAGGAAGATGGAGTACAGGTGCCCCAGCATTTCCTCGCGTAACGGATTCTCGGAGACGAGATAATCCCCGGCCATACGAATCAAGGAGCAGAGTCGTGCGCTTTCATCCGAGGAAAGCCCCACAACAGGTTGATGCATCTCGAAGATGGGAAGCAGCGCTGAACGAACAGCGTTTCGGATAGATGGCGTTTCCACGGTAAAGGATTCGTCGGCTACCAGACAAAGGCCGGCATAGTCTTCTGACACATCCCTCACGCTTATAGGGAACCCTGGCATATAGGCAAACAAGTGGTTTCTTTCTATCGTAATTTCTCTTCCACTGTAGAAAAGGGTGGAGCGGCCTCTCAAGACTATGGTAAAACCATATGCGGCTACTGTTCCGGGCAGTGAATTCGTGCGAAGATTCGTTTCCCTGTCGATCTCAAGGATAAGAAAGAGGCCCTTCCAGTCCGGGTAATGAGCCTTTCCGTATTCTCCCATCCAAGTGTCCAATATTGCGTACATATAGTATTCGTGCTCTTTTGTGCATCACAAAGATACAAAAATATGATTGTTTCGTATCTATCGGTTTTTGTTTCGTCTTGCTCGCATGTTATTCTGTGGAAAGATGTAACTTTGTCATTGTCCTTGAAAAGACAAAAAACATTCACTAAAATCGAATATCGTTATGAAAAAAGAAGAAGCATTGAAACAGTTTGCCATGTACGGCGCCGCCTGGTTCGGAAACAGCAAACAGCATTTCGCCTTCTCGGCATACTGCCGTCTGCAGGGATGGAACAAATTGGCCGACAAGTGGAAAGAAGAGGCCGAAGAGGAATGGGAGGAGGCTGAAGAGGTGCTGCAGCGCCTCGTTGAATTGGGTTGCAAGCCCGCCGATCTTCAGGAGGCCATGAAGACCATGGAGTTCCCCTTCTACGACGATCCGAAACAGCAGATCGAGTCTGACTACAATCCCGAGGCCATGAAGCAGATGAGCGAGATGGCCGCCGCCTTCGCCGACGACTATCCCACCCAGAAGCTCATCCAGAAGTGGATTGACGGCGAGAAGGAACACATGGCATGGGAAGCTCAGTACCTGAACTACATCGAGAAACTCGGCTACGAAAATTTCCTGACCGCAATGATGTAAGCCATGAAAGAACAAGTATTGAAAGCCATGCGCGAAGCCGGCAAGCCCGTCTCCGCCGGTGATGTGACCAAGGCTCTGAACGCCGACCGCAAAGAAGTTGACAAGGCTTTTGCCGAACTCAAGAAAGAAGGCGCAATCGTCTCCCCCGTCCGCTGCAAGTGGGAGCCAGCAAAATAAGGCTTAGGCTTTATCTTCTCTGTTTAATCCGGGGCAGACGTTGATTGAAACGCCTGCCCCGGATTCGTCATGTCGAGAAATGTGAATTTACTTAAGCGGATTCTTTTTCGCTTTCGGCTTAGGAAGAGCCGGAATCGTGGCTTTGATAAGCGAAATCAAGTAATCCCTGTCATCTACATCACTGATGTAGAAATAGTCCTTTGCCCCATCGTAGGGAGGTCGCAATATGACTTCCTTCAGTAAGGGCCTGCAAGATTCCGTTACCTTGAGATAAAAGTTATTGTCGCAGATAAGGCCGAAGAGAACGCCGTCACAATAGACGCAGTAGTCCCCCATCATCTTCTTCACAGCAATCTCCCCGGAGCCGGAACATTGGTCAATGATGTATTGAACAAAGTCTGAATTGCAAGCCATAAATTACGATTTATCTAACAGACAAAAATACGAATTATCCTATACTGCAACAATGTATCACTTAAAAATTTCTTTCTGAGTGTTATGGCTGTGGACTGTATTTTTCGGCTCATTTTCTAAGCGTCCGGCTGCTGGCCGTCATGTGCCTTCCACATGCACTCGGTAATCTTCATATCTGAGAATATCGCTGTGAAGGAAGACTCTTCCGGAGAGCAGGCGTATATGCCGAAGGAGATTTCATCGGCACCCGCATACATGTGGCAGATGCGCATCTGGCTGAAGTTGACGCCGTCCGTGGAGCACTCAATGCAGTAATCGTCGGCCCGGCGGGAGAAGCGGTACCACATGGTCTTGACATCGGCGGGGATGGCCGTAGTGGCCCAATCGGAGTAGCCATTGTTGGTGGCCACGCTGCCCAGGTGCTGGAACTCCTCGTTCTCGAACTCTACGGAGCCCTTGAGCCAGTTTTCGCTGTCCAGATACATCACGATGCCGCACTGGTCGAAGCGCTGGTGGCTCTGCGTGAAGTCGGTCTTCACCACAAAACTGAAGTACTGCTCACGGGTTTTCATCTGCAGCACGGGGGCGTTGTCGTTCCGGAAATGATAGTAAGTCCGCTGCCAGAGGTCAGTGTGCGGCGCAGTAGTGATGGCGATGGTGTCGCCCTTTATTTCAAAGGCCGATGGCTCCCTAGTCCACTGGAGCTGCTCCAGGTTAATCTGTCCGCCGGCCGCAAGGGCTTCGGCAACGCTGTCAACAAATTCAGTGTCAGTTGCTTTCTGAGAAGGGTTTCCGCAAGAAACCGCCAAGATGCATAATCCCATGCAAAAGTTTTTAATGAGGTGGCGCATAGTTTAAATAGATTATTGTAACGTGGAATCCAACGCTTTGACACACCAGGAAAAAGCCAAGGCAAGTCGCTTGTCTCCATCCTGGAAATGCCCTCCGGAATTCCATACCAACGTGCAATTTTCACTTCCTAGCTGAGCCTTGAGCAGTTCATATTCGGCACGGACGCAGTCCCCTACCCGTTTGATAGCACGGTTCTTTACGTGCTCCTCCTGGTCTCCCAGGCTCAGGTACACCTTCCCCGTCTTTACCGGATGCGCTTGGGCAAAATCCAGCCAGTCTTTGATCCAAAGGGAAGGAGAAGCCGCTGCAATGGCGGCAAAGCGGTCTGTCTGCGCGGATGCCCAGAGGGCAAAAAGCCCGCCAAGGGAGTAACCGCCAAGGATGACGGGCAGTTTCCCGTATTCGGCTTCCAGTGCAGGCAGAAGCGACTCTGTCACATAGCGAAGCGTCTCGCCGGTTTGCGTTCCCACTTCCGGATTCCGGTTGATGGCGTCGTCGTGCCACGGCGTAAGGTCCAGGTCCCAGTCGAAAACCTGGAATGCCGCCAGAATAAAAGGAACTTCGCAGGCCTCGGAAATCAGCGCAGCCGTAGAGTCGAAGATGGCGCGCTCGTGCCTGCCCAGCGTCTGAACGAGGATATACCTGGGCTGCACAGCGTCTGCAATAAAGCACTCCCTGCCGTCTATATTGGAAGTTTTGCGATTCATAGCTTGCAAAGTTACGAATTTTTAAAATATCAGAGGTAATGCCGACGAAGGTCCTCGGGGAACTTCTCTATCGCATAGCGCAGCATGGTGCGGGGCATGTCTTTGTGCCGATCGTCCAGGAAGGCGCATAGCCTGCCCAAGTCCCGCTTGCCGGCTTCCCGGAGCAGCCACCCTGTCGCTTTCTGGATCAGGTCGTGCTTGTGATGAAGGAGGATATCGGCAATGGCGAAGGTGTCGTCCAGTTGCCCGTGACGGACAAAAGTCATCGTGGAGACCATTCCGATACGCTGCTCCCAGATGGTCCTGCCGTTTTGTGCCAGGTCATAAAGCAGCCCCCGGTCCTTGTCCAGGAGCCACGCGCCCAGCAGCGGATAGCAAGAGAGATCCACCAGGTCCCAGTTGTTGATACGGTCGGTGTGCCCCAGGTAAAAATCCACGCAGCGCTGCTGCAGCGAAGGATCCCGCTTGGCATGGGAAAAGATTTCCACCAGCGTCAGGAGCGCCGCCAGCCGCACCTCATGGTATTCGCTGCCGATGCACTGCTCCAGATCAGAGAAACTGGTCTGCCTCCAGCAGGACCTCACTACCGAGCGCGTCACCGGCACCTTGATTCCCAGAAACCGGTCTCCTTCGCCATACTCTCCCGGCCCGGTTTTGAAAAAGCGGGAAAGGCCTGCCACCTGTGAGGCGTCGGCATGGGTAAGTATTTCAGTCAGAAGCGAAGAGCCCTCGCTGCCCATCTTAATCTTTGTGTTTTTGTCTGGCATGACATGGTTTTGCTACAAATTTAACATTTTTCCATCGATACTTTTTCCCATAAAAGGTTTTTATTATCGGCATTTATTTCCTAATTTTGACATATTGCGGACAGGAAGGCCTTGCAAAGGTTTATCTTGAAAAAACAATTGATCGATATGAAGAAGTCTCTGTCTATTATCTCGGCCCTGATTCTAATGACTGCGAATTTATCCTTCGCGCAGATGTTCATGCGTGAGCGCTTCGACTGGGAAGACCCGTCTGTCATCGGCATCAACAAGGAGCCTTACCACGCAACCCTTGACCTCCCCACTGAAATCAACAGGCGCAGTGACGTCACCGTGCTCGACGGCATCTGGAAATTCCACTGGGCGAAAGACCCGCTGAGCCGGCCGGAGGGCTTCTACGAACTCGGTTACGACTGCAGCGGATGGGACGATATCGTTGTGCCTTGCGCCTGGCAGCTGCAAGGTTTCGGAAAGCCGATATACACCAATATCACATCTCCATACAAGATTTCGACAAACGGAAGCGTGACCGAGGAGCCGGACGACAAGCAGTGGTATCACTACGATCACCGCAACCCTGTCGGCAGCTACATCACCACTTTCCGCCTCAATGAAAAGAAAGCCGGCAAGAACTATTTCCTTGAATTCGGAGGCGTGAAGTCTGCTTTTTATGTCTGGATCAACGGACAGAAAGTCGGTTACAGCCAGAATTCTATGAACCCTGCCGAATTCGATGTGACCCGGTACCTCCGCAAAGGAGAGAACAAGCTCGCGGTGGAAGTGTACAGATGGTCGGACGGGAGTTACCTTGAAGATCAGGATATGTGGCGCCTCAGCGGCATCTTCCGCAGTGTCAGGCTCTGGACCAGGCCGGAGGTCTTCATCCGCGACTATTTCATCAAACCGGTGCTCAATGACGCGATGACCGAAGGAACGCTGGGCATCGAGATCGAGGTGGATAACAGAGCGGGCGTCAAGACAGGCGGCGCCAGCGTAGAAGTGACATTCAACGGAGAGACAAAACGCGTTCCTGTGGCCCTGAACGGCAGAAATGAAAAGGTGACGGCGTCTTTCGGCATCAAAGCGCCGGCACTCTGGTCTGCCGAGCACCCGAACCTCTACGACGTGTCCCTCTCACTCATCCTGAACGGGCAGAAAGCCGAATCGTTCAAATATCATACAGGTTTCAAGACAGTCAAAATCGACGGGGAATTCTTCAAGATAAATGGCAAAGTGGTGCAGCTCAAGGGCGTGAACCGCCACGAGCACGACCCGCGCACCGGCCGCACACTCACGGAAGAAGTGATGCGCCGCGACCTCGAGCTCATCAAGCAGGCCAACATGAACCTCGTCCGTACTAGCCACTACCCCAACGACCCGCGCTGGTACCAGCTCTGCGACGAGTACGGCATCTATGTCATGGACGAGGCCAACCAGGAAAGCCACGGCACCGGCCGTTGCAACACCGCCATCGGCGACAGCGAAGACTGGACCGCCGCCCACGTGGACAGAGCTGTGGCGCTGGTCGAAAGGGACAAGAACCACCCTTGCGTCACCATTTGGTCGCTGGGCAACGAAGGCGGCGTCGGCCGCAACATGAAAGCGATGCGTGAGGCGGTCAAGGCCCGCGACCTTTCACGCCCGGTCATTTGTGACACAGACCGTGACCAGTCCGACATCTACGACGACGGATACCTCCCGCCGGAGACCCTCCGAGAAGAAGCGAAGAGAATCTCCGACAGACCGTTCATCATGCGCGAGTACGCTCACTCGATGGGCAATACCCTCGGCAATTTCAAGGAATACTGGGATGTCATCTATGCCGACCCTTCTATTATGGGCGCAGCGATCTGGGACCTTGTGGACCAGAGCATTGCTACTCCTATCCAGACCAACAGGCTCTCCTATGACGGGAGCGTGACCAGCCTTGAGCGCCAGCATGGCGAATACTGGGCATACGGCGGAGACTTCGGAGACTTCCCTAACGACGGCGCTTTCTGCACCAACGGTCTCCTGGCGGCAGACCGCACTCCGCACCCGCATTATTACGAGGCTAAAAAAGTCCTGCAGAACATATCCTTCGGCCTGAATGCCGACGGCTCCGTATCCCTTTTAAACCGCTATTACTTCACTGACCTGGATGAATTCGACTACGACTATGAATGGCTCTCGGACGGTGTCCGGATTGCTGCGGGGACGGCGAAGCTCAACGGTGACAAGCTTGAAATCGGCGGATGCCCGGATGCGAAGGGCGAAATCTGCCTCAATGTCCACGCGACGCTGAAAGAAGACTGTATCTGGGCGCCGAAGGGATTCTGCGTCGCGGAGGAGCAGTTCCGCGTGAAGGAGGCTCGTTCCACTGCCGAAAAAGTGACCGGCCCCCGGCCGAAAGTACTCCAGGCCGATGGCAGGATTCGCGTAAGCGGGAAGGATTTCGAACTCACATTCCTTGCTGCGGACGGCTCGCTGATTTCCTGGAAAAAAGATGGCTCAGAGAAGCTTGCAGGGGCGTTCGAGCCTCATTTCTGGAAGCCGGCCAACGACAATCAGCGTCGCAACAGCTACGAGCAGCGCCTGGGAGACTGGAAGACCTGCGCCGCCGAAAGAAAGGTCAAGGAAGTGAGCGTCGGCAAGATAAAAAGCGGCGTAGCGGTAGACTTCAAGATGGAGCTTCCTGTCGGCGCAGACTACACCCTCACCTACGAAGTTCTCGCCTCCGGCAAAGTAAATGTCATCGCCGACTACGTTCCACTCAAGGAGAATATCCAGCTTATGCCAAAGTTCGGATTCCACCTCAAGGTCGCGAAGACCGACGCTCCTGTCGAGTGGTACGGCCGGGGCCCCTGGGAGAATTACCCGGACCGGAAGACGGGTTCGTTCCTCGGCCGCTGGAGCCTCCCGATTGACGAGTTCGCGGTTGAATATGTCGTCCCGCAGGACAATTCGAACCGCAGCGACGTGCGCTGGTTCAGCATAGGAGATCTGCATGTCAGTGCAGGCACTCCGTTCAATTTCAGAGCCTGGCCGTATGAGGAGTCCGACCTGGAGACCAAGGCCCACCCGCACCAAATTCCCGAGTATGACTTCATTACGGTCAATATAGACAGTTGCATCCACGGAGTCGGCGGAAATGACGCATGGGGCGCACGGACTCTTCCGCAGTACACCATCGACGGCAACCTTCCACGGCATTTTGAAATTACACTCGGCTTCAATTAGCCGAAGGTGAAATAATGCCGGTCTGAATCGGCATGGTCGGCTAACGGGAGAAATTTATTCTGATTGTCTTTGGACAGCCTCCAGATAGAACGCTTTCCGCTGCTCCTGCGTCACGGGATATCGCATGAGCCGGGAACTGTCCTTGAGCCCGTCGTCCAGATTGCAGACATAGAGGTCGTCCACGTCGGCCAGGTAAAGCCGATTGTAACGTATGTCCAGGTACTTTTGCAGGGACATGGTATAGTCCATAGCCTTAAGCGCCTCTGTCTCATGAAGATTCTCGCGCGAAAAGACAAACAGGCCCATCTTGTCGTAGTGACCGTAGAAACCGTTCCCCACCTTGGACACCTTGCTCTCGATAATCCTTCGCAGCGGCAAGGCCATAGACCAGTAGGAAAGCTCCTTTACACCGATGTACTTGCCTTCCCGGAGGCCGTAGCCATATCCGAACTCAAGGATCTGGTCTATTTCCTCGTCCTGCCCGCCGGGCGTGATTCCGGCAACGTCCTTCAGGAGCTCCAGATGCGCATGCTTGCTCTCTTCCATGGCACGTGTGACCTCGATGCCTATCGAGTGCCCGTCTGTGCTCTGCAAATCCGGCCGGTCACGGTTCACCAGACAGTCAAACTCGCTTCCCAGCAGTGCCGAGAGCGAGATTTGAGCGTACTGCTCGAAGAAACAGGTGCCGAATTTCCGTTTTGCCATCATGCTGCACAAATATACTCAAAGAAATCCGAACCGTCAAGTTATACCGGCCAATCACCGGCTTAGCGCCTTGTCACGTTCTTGTACTGCTCGTCACTCACGGGCTCCAGCCACTCGTTAGAAGAGCCGGGCTGCACGTCCTTGTGGAGTGCAAGATGCTGCATCCAGCTGTCTGCTGCGGCACCGTGCCAGTGCTTGACGCCTTCGGGGATTTCGATGATGGTCCCGGGGGTAAGCGGAACGGCAGGTTTGCCCCACTCCTGGTACCAGCCGCGGCCGGTTACGCAAATCAGTACCTGGACGGCGCCATGATGGATGTGCCAGTTGTTGCGGCAGCCGGGCTCGAAGGTAACATTGGCATAACCGCCGGGAAGCGGATTAAGGTAACTCTGCCCGGTAAAATACTGTGCATAGGCATCGTTGGGCTGTCCTTTGGGCCAGGTTGCAGCGCCTGTGGGATTGTACATTGTCACCTTCCGGCCGCCAAGGCCGTATTTCTCACGGAGAGCGGCGGCTTCCTGCATCATGGGAGAAGCATGATAGCGGTTCAGAGCGTCCTGATCCGCCCATTCGTCGATCAGGAGAAGGCCTTCCGGATCATCGGCCGGGAAAAAGTATTCGTAGCGGAGGCATCCTTCGATGGCCCGGATACGGGCGGCGACACCGCTTTCTTCCATTTCTTTTACATACGCACGAACCGCACCATTGTCTCCGGAGTAGCGGATGTTGATGGTAAGCTGGGCCTTGCTGGGAATTGTCATGATCAAAAGTGTGAGAATAATGAATAATTTACTGGCTTTCATAGCTTTATATTAATTTGTCCCCTTCGTTAGGGACGCCCTCTATATCACTTCCGTCAACTCGCCTGTATCAGACGCTATGATGAATCCGCGCACAGATACGTCCGACGGAATCAGCGGATGGTTTACGATGGCGGCGACGGTGTTGCGGACCGACTCTTCCGTATCGTGGAAGCCCTCCAGCCAGGCGGTCAGGTCAACATCGGTGCGCTCCAGTTCTTCGGCCGGAATGCCCCTGAGGAGCATTTCTTCCTTGAAATGGGCAAAGCTCATGTGGCAGGCACCGCAGGTGGTGTGCGCCACAACCATGATTTCCGTAACGCCCAGCTCATAGACTGCGACAATGAGGCTGCGCATGGCCGAATCCCACGGCGAAGGGATTACGGCACCGGCATTCTTGATAATCTTGGCATCGCCGTTCTTGAGCCCCAGGGCGTCCTGCAAAAGGACCGAAAGACGCGTGTCCATACAGCTGAGCACGGCCATTTTTTTGTCCGGGAACTTATCAGTAAGGTGCTTCTCGTAGCCCTTGGCGGCCACATACGCGCGGTTGAACGCGAGAACTTGGTCTATGTTGTTTGTCTTCATTGTTCATCCCTATTTCAGATTTGTCGTGAAAAACTGCTCCATTTTGTCGTAGGGAATCACGCCGGCCACGTCGTCATAGAGGTCTGTGTGCACTGCGCCGGGGATAATCAGGAGTTCTTTGTTGCTTCCCGTCAGAAGCCGATAGGCATACTCGCTGAAATAACGGCTGTGCGCTTTCTCGCCATGGATCAGCAGGACAGGTGCCTCAATCTCCCCCGCCCAGGCCAGCAGGGGCTGGTTCAGGAAACTCTGGCAGCCGATAACATTCCAGCCGTCTGTAGAGTTGCCGCTGCGCTGGTGATAGCCGCGGGAAGTCTTATAATAGGCATGATAGTCTTTCACGAACCAAGGGGCGTCTTCCGGGAGCGGATCGACGACACCGCCGGCGCGCTGATAAGTGCCTGAGGCATAGTCTTTCGTACGCTGGGCAGCGAGGGCGCGGCGTTTTTCCCGGCGCTGGGCAGGCGTATCTTCGCTGGCGAAATAGCCTTCTACGTTCACTTTGCTCATATCGTACATCGTGGAAGTCACGGTGGCCTTGATGCGCGGGTCAAGGGCGGCTGCATTGATGGCCATACCGCCAAAACCGCAAATGCCGATGATGCCGATACGCTCCGGATCCACCAGGTCGCAAGTGGAAAGGAAGTCCACGGCCGCCAGGAAATCCTCCGTGTTGATGTCCGGGGATGCCATCCTGCGGGGTTCTCCGCCGGACTCACCGGTAAAGGAAGGGTCGAAGGCGATGGTCAGAAAGCCTCTTTCGGCCATGTGCTGGGCGTACAGGCCGCTGGACTGCTCCTTCACGGCACCGAAGGGACCGCACACCGCAATGGCGGGAAGTTTGCCGGAAGCATTCTTCGGGACGTACATGTCGGCCGCCAGTTCAATGCCATAGCGGTTGTGGAAGGTGACCTTGCTGTGATTCACCAGTTCGGACTTGGGAAAGGTTTTGTCCCACTCCTGGGTAAGATTCAGTGTGTTCATAGTTTTTGGTATAGTTTGATTTAATGATTTAAATGCGTAGAAGACTCCTTCTCCCCCGCCTCCCGGGCTTCCTGCAGCCGGGTCACCCGCTCCTGCATCTCCTGGATAAGCTTTTGCGATATTATTTCCATGGCGCTTGTCAGCCCAGTATTTTCATCAGTGTTTTGTCGGGGACATCGCCGCAGGCTTTCCGGATGGTCTCTTTCAGGAAATCCAGCGACTGGGCGGGCGTGAGCGAGGACTTCAACGTCCTGGGGGTGAACCCGGGGAACGGGAAATCCAGATCCTCGAACAGGGCCTCCGGAGCGCAGAAACTGCTGCGCTGCCAACCGCTGTAGGTCAAATCCGGGCCGCGGTACACCCGCATGATGTCTCCGGTGACTACGCGAGTCTGCATCTGGAGTTTCCCCAGCAGGGCATCCGCGGCGGCTTTGGTCATTCCCAGCAGCGAACGCACCTGCGAAACGGTTATACTGCCGTTTTCCTTTAGGTAATCCAGCACTATCCGCTGCTGATCATTAGGTTGGTATTTGGGAAGGGAGCGCCGCCAGTTGATCAGTTCCCGGTAAACATCTACCGTGGCGAAAGCCGATTTGCCGCCATACAGGAACTTCCCGTACGCGATATCCCCGCTCTGGACGCAGGCTATCTTCCAGTCCCAGGGGCCCAGGTTCTCCTGGGTGAACCAGCACTCCGGCGGCGTGTGTTCCTGGACGGAGAAGCCCGGAACGGCATTGGCAAAGAACGGGATAAGCTGATACGTATGGATCAGCTCCTGCATTCTTTCCGGATCGCGGACCGCGGGCATTGTTGGTTCCATTTGTAGCAAGTGTTTCTGTTGAACAGGTAAAAGTAGCCATTTTTGCCGGGAAGTCCAAGTTTGCCGGGCAAAACCAAGGGTATTTTTCCGAAAATGATTACATTTGTAGGTTTAAGGAAATACACATGAAACAAATAGCAGACTCCATTTTTTATCTCGGCGCCGACGACCTTGTCCAGGATCTTTTTGAAAACCAATATGTCCTGGAAGAAGGTATGGCCTATAACTCCTACCTCATCAAAGACCGGAAAACGGCCATTCTGGACACGATCGACGTCCGGAAGGCAGATGCCTGGAAAGCCTCCGTGCAGGAAGCGCTCCAGGGCGCACAGCCGGATTATCTGGTGGTGCACCACATGGAGCCGGACCATTCGGCCCTGATCGCGTGGGCCATGGAGCAGTACCCGCAGCTGGAAGTGGTGGCATCGGCCAAAGCCATCCAGATGCTGGGCCAGTTCTTCGACGGCATAGACACCGGGCGCTGCAAGGCGGTCAAGGAAGGGGACGTCCTTTCCCTGGGAAGCCGCTCGCTGCGTTTTTTCGCCGCCCCTATGGTACACTGGCCGGAAGTGATGGTCTCCTTCGAGGAGACAAGCGGCATCCTGTTCAGTGCAGACGCCTTCGGCAAGTTCGGGGCGCTGGAAAAATGCGGTTTCTGGGGCGATGAAGACCCCGACTGGGCCTGCGAAGCCCGCCGGTATTATTTCAATATCTGCGGAAAATACGGCGCCCAGGTGCAGACGCTCCTGAAAAAGGTGCAAACGCTTGCTGTCAAGATGATCGCCCCGCTGCACGGCCCTGTCCTCCGGGAAAACCTCTCCCAGTACCTGAACCTTTACAATATATGGAGCAGTTACGGCGTTGAGACAGAAGGTGTCTTTGTAGCCGTCGCCTCCATCCACGGAGGCACCCTGGAAGCCGCCCGCAAGCTGGCGGACATCCTCAAAGCTAAGGGCTGTCCCAAGGTTGTCCTGGCAGACCTGTGCCGGGAAGACCAGGCAGAGGCCGTGGAAGACGCCTTCCGCTACGGAAAGCTCGTCGTCTGCGCCGCCTCCTACGATGCCGGCCTGTTCCCGCCCGCCCACAGCTTCATCCATCACCTGCAGGACAAGGGCTGGCAGAAACGCCGCGTCGGCCTGGTAGAGAACGGCTCCTGGGCTCCCTCGGCCGGCCGTGTGATGAAGGAGATGTTCTCCGCCATGAAAAACATAGATATCGTGGAACCGGCCGTCACCATCCGCAGCCGCATGAAAGAGGCCGATATCCCGGCGCTGGATGCCCTGGCCGATGCCATCCTCGCAGACTGAATCAAACCATAAATACAACACAAACCATGAAAAGAATCCTCCCGATAGCCTTAGCCGCCAGCCTGCTGCTGACGCTGAGCGCTTCCTGCGGCCCCGGCAAAAAGAGTGCATCGGCATCGGCAACCCCGGCCGTCACCCCTGTGGAAGGCCCCTCTACCGTGTATTTCACCAAGGAAATCACCCCGGAAAGCCTGGTCAAGATTTACAAGGCCCTGGGCCGTGAAGCCAAAGGCCGCGTAGCCGTCAAAATCTCTACCGGAGAGATGGGCGGCAACAACTACCTCAAACCCGCCCTCATCGCTCCCCTGGTAAAAGAGGTAAACGGCACCATCGTCGAGTGCAATACCGCTTACGGCGGCTCGCGTGCCACCACCGCCGCCCACAAGGAGACCATCCGCGCCCACGGATTCTATGACGTGGCCCCGGTAGACATCATGGATGAGGAAGGCGAAATCCAGATTCCGGTGAAGGACGACAAGTGGATCAAGTACGACATCGTAGGCTCCCACTTGCAGAACTACGACTTCATGATCAACCTGGCCCATTTCAAGGGACATGCCATGGGCGGATTCGGCGGCGTGCTCAAGAACGCGTCCATCGGTGTGGCCTCGCCCAACGGCAAGGTGAACATCCACTCTGCCGGCAAGTACCAGAAGGCCTCGGCCGACGGAGACCTGCACGCCCCCGCGGGCTGGTTTCTGTCCCCGGAGAAGAACACCCCGTTCATCGAGTCCATGTCTGCCGCGGCACAGGCCGTGCACGAGTATTTCGGCGGCGGTGAGCGCATCCTGTACATCGACATCATGAACAACATCTCCATCGACTGCGACTGCGACTCCCACCCGCACGACCCTACCATCCAGGATATCGGCATCGCGGCCTCGCTGGATCCCGTGGCCCTGGACAAGTTCTGCCTGGACCAGGTGATGAACCTGCCCAACGACAAGGACAACGACACAAAAGCCCTGTTGGAGCGCATCAACGCCCGCCACGGAACGCGCATCGTTTTCCGCGGAGAGGAGATGGGCCTGGGCACCACGCAGTATAAGGTGGTAAATCTGGACTAAAAGCCCTCCATAGCAGCAGAAAAAAGCCTGTAACAGTTTTGTTACAGGCTTTAACATTTATGTTTCATAAGCTTTAAACCAGCTTCTTAATGTAAGAGCGGCGACGCTTCTTACACTCAGGGTTGAAATCCCGGAACTGGCCCTGGTTTTTCAGGTTGGTCTCCAGGATGGCGTTGGATTCCGCCCAAACCACGCCCAGCTGGTGGTACTTCTTGAACATATCCATGAACAGCAGGGAGTTAATGCCGCTGTTCTGGTAGTCCGGGTGTACGCCGACAAGGAGCATTTCCGCCCCTTCCTCGTGCTTGATGAAAAGGGACTTCAGCAGCGGCCACCATCCGAACGGGAACAGCTTGCCGCGGCTCTTCTGCAGGGCCCGGGCGATGGAAGGCATGGTGATGCCGAACGCCACCAGGTCTCCCTTCTCGTTCTCTACCATGGACAGGTAGCGGAGGTCCAGGATGCTCAGGTAAAAGCCCATGTATTTCTCTGCCATGTGGTCCGGCAGCACGGTGAAGTTGTACAGGTCCTTGTAGCAGTCGTTGATACAGCGGAACACCTTGTGTCCGTAGTCCTCTTCCCGGATAATCTTCCGGGTGAGCTGCCGGAGGTGGCAGTTGGTGCGCTGGGAAATGATCTTGAACATGCGGTCCCAACGCTCCGGGGCAATCTCCGGGATGGTCACTTTGTACTCGATCCAGTCTGCGTCTTTCTCGAAGCCCATGTCGGCAAGGTGGTCGTTGTAGTACGGGAAATTGTAGATGAGGGCCATGGTGCTGAGCACGTCGAAGCCATCGATGAGCATGCCTTCCGGGTCAAAATCCGTAAAGCCCAGCGGGCCCACGATGGATTCCATCCCGTGCGCACGGCCGAACTCCTCTACCTTGTCCATCAGGGCGCGGGATACTTCCCTGTCGTCTATGAAATCGATCCAGCCGAAACGCACTTCCTTGTGGTTCCACTGCTCGTTGGCCTTGTAGTTGACAATGGCGGCCACGCGACCGGCGAGTTCCCCGTCCTTGTATGCCAGGTAAAGCTTGGAGTCGCAGAATTCCTGCGCCGCGCCTTTTTTCTGGTCCAGCGTGTCCATCTGGTCGAACTCCAGCGGCGGGACATAGTACGGGTTATCCTTGTAGAGCTTTTCGGGAAAATTGACAAAGGTCTTGAGCTGGCGACGCGTAGTCACCTCTTTGATTTCTACAGACATTCTATCGCGTTAAGGTTCAGTACAACAGTTTTATCACGCGAAGTTAGTGTTTTTTTTCTAATACGGCCAAAAAGTTGCTACATTTGTATAATTATGGCCGACACGGAGTTCATACAGGTAATCGTCCCCCTTCCGCTGGAATGGGAGCCGTATTACCGTCTCAAAGGCGCTTCTGTGGGAGACCGCGTGAACGTCGAGTTCGCCCGGCGGAAGTATCAGGCCGTGGTGAGCGCCGTGAATCAGGTTCCCCAAACACCGCCGGAACGCATCCTGGAGGCGCAGCCCTCCGGCCTCCCGCCGGTGTCGCCGGAGGAAATCCGCTTCTGGAGGGCTTTGTCGGCCTATTACCTCTGTCCGCTCGGGGATGTGTTCAAAGCGGCCTATCCCGGAGAGAAAAACAGCGGAGACCAGGTGAAAGTCCGCACCCGGCAACGGCTGCAGGAACGCCTGGAAGCGCTCCGGGAAAAACTGGACAGAGCCCGGAAAGACAGCACCCGGGAGCGTTACCTCTCGGAAATAGACAGGGTCACAGCAATCCTGGAAGGGAAAAGCGGCGGGAACAGTGTCTGCGTGCCGCCGCTGTCCCCCGCCCTGGAACAGACCGCCGGGCAAATCCAGGATGCCTTCCGCTCCGGCAAAACCGTTCTGCTCCACGCGGCCTCGGGCCCGGGAAAAACGGAACTTTACCTTCACCTGGCGGCTCGGTGCCTGGAGAAGGGCCGAAGCGTCCTGCTCCTGGTACCGGAGATAGGTCTGTTCCAGGAGGCCGAAGCACGTGTCAAGCAAGCATTTCCCGGTGCACTGATGTACCACAGCGCCCGGTCGGCCGCCCAGCGCCGGGAGGTGGCGGACCAGCTCCGCACCGGCACCCCGCAACTGGTCCTGGGCACCCGTTCCGCCCTGTTCCTGCCTTTCCGCAGCCTGGGGCTGATTATTGTGGACCAGGAGCACGAGACCTCTTACAAACAGGATTCCCCCGCCCCCCGCTACCATGCCCGGGAAAGTGCCATTATGCTTGCGCTGGTTCATGGCGCCAATGTCCTGCTGGGCAGCGGAACCCCCTCTTTGGAATCTATCTATAATGCTGAACATGGCATTTTTACAAGTGTAGAACTCAAGCAGGACTTAAACTTGGAGGATCCCCCTCAGGTGCAGCTGGTCAACCTGGCGGCAGAGCGCCGCAAACGGGGCGTCGTGGGCAGTTTTTCCCTCAAGCTTTTGGAAAAGATGCATCAGACGCTTTCCCAAGGGAAGCAGATGCTGCTTGTCTGCCGCTCCCAGGCGCACAGGGCAGACTGCCAGGCAGAGACAGAAGCCATATTCGGCCCGGAAACCAAAAGCATTGTGCTGCAAACCCCTTCCGGCGCCAAACAGCTGCCTGCTGCATCTTTCCCGCTGGTCGCCGTCCTGCAGGCCGACAGCCTCCTTTCCCGGGAAGATTTCCGCTGCGACGAAAGGGCGCACCAGCTCCTCTCCCTGCTGCAGGACAAGTGCCTTTCGGGCGGGGATTTCGTGATCCAGACCTGGGAGGCCGGCCATCCCGCCTTCGGCCCCTACTCTGCCGCCCGTATCCGGGAACTGCTGGAAGAGCGGCGGCAGTTCGGCTATCCCCCTTATACCAGGCTGATCGATGTTGTGCTCCGGGATCCAAGTGAAAAAAGGGTGAACTATATGGCGGCCGAACTGGCCCGCGTCCTCTCCGCCATGCTTCCGGAAGGGAGCGTGCTGGGGCCGCTTGTCCCCGCCCAGGAGCCGGGCAGCGGTACTTTCCTTCGTCAGATCCGCCTCATGCTGCCCCGGGACAAGGCGCTCAAAATGCGGAAACAGGCCCTGCGGGAAGCTGTGCCGGCCTTTGAGAAAGAGCGGAAATACCTGGGACACATTGTTTTGGATGTAGATCCGGTGTAAATCGTGGAACTTTGTGGAACAAGTCGGCGGAAATCCGGAAAATAATTCCTAATTTTGCAAGATAAAAGGGATTTTACCATGGGCAAAATCATCGCCATAGCAAACCAGAAGGGCGGCGTGGGCAAAACCACCACCGCCATCAACCTGGCGGCCTCCCTGGCCGTCCTGGAAAAGAGCGTCCTGATCATCGACGCAGATCCGCAGGCCAATACCACCTCGGGCCTCAATTTCGACCCGGAAAACGCGGAAAAACGTACCCTGTATGAGATCCTGATCGGCAAGATAGCCGCCTCGGACGCCTTAATCCAGACAGAGCTCCCCAAGCTCCACATGATTCCCTCGCACATCAACCTGGTGGGCGCAGAGATAGAGATGCTGGACTGGCCGGAGCGGGAAAGCGTGCTCAAAAAGGCCCTGGCTCCCATCCGGGACAATTACGACTATATCATCATCGACTGTTCCCCTTCCCTGGGGCTGATTACGGTGAACTGCCTTACCGCGGCAGATTCCGTGATGATTCCCGTCCAGCCGGAGTTCTTCGCCCTGGAAGGCCTGGCCAAGCTCATCCAGACCATCCGCCTGGTGCAGAACGGCATCAATCCCGCCCTTACCATTGAGGGCTTCGTGGTAACCATGTTCGACGGCCGCACCAAGGTGCACAGCCAGGTGGTGATGCAGCTCCGGGAACATTTCAAGGACATGGTGTTCAACACCATCATCCAGCGGAGCATCCGCCTGAGCGAGGCCCCCAGCTACGGAAAGCCCATCATCCTGTACGACGTAATGAACAACGGAACGTCCAACTACCTGAACCTGGCCAAAGAGGTTCTGGACAAAAATGAAAACAAGAATGGCTAAGACCCAGTACGGCCTGGGGAAAGGGCTGGGAGCCCTCCTGGGCGGAGAAGACCTGTCGCAGCTGCGGCAGCCTGTCGGCTATATCAACAAGGAAGTGGTTCCCAAGGAAGGGAAACCGCAAGACACCTCGGACGTGCTCCGTATCCCCACGGACATGATCGAGCCCAACCCTTTCCAGCCCCGCATGAACTTTGACAACGAGTCCCTGCAGGAACTCTCAGACTCTATCCGCACCTTCGGCCTTATCCAGCCCATTACCGTGCGTCGGAAAAAGGACGGGAAATACCAGATAATCAGCGGAGAACGTCGCTACAGGGCTTCCATCATGGCCGGCATGGACATGATTCCCGCCTACGTGCGGGACGCCTCGGACCAGGGCATGCTGGAAATGGCCATCGTGGAGAATATCCAGCGGGAAAACCTGGACC
>CAMHST010000041.1 GCA_946187865.1 uncultured Bacteroidales bacterium | reverse complement strand
CTAAAAAAACCGCATCGGTAAAAACATTTCACCGGTGCGGTTTTGTTTTGAACGATAGTACTCCAGAAAACGCCGATTTCTCTTCGAAACAGAAAAATATCGGCCTCCGGGGCCCCTCTACCTTGGTTTTCGACGCCCACCCCCTTTACTTTGCAACCGGTCCCGGACGGCAGGCGCGCCTCAGGAGCCGGGCTCAAGTGAAACCTCATAAATGAAAAGCAATGGAGTTCTTGAATCGAATCGAATTGAAAGGCGTTGTCGGGCGGGCCGAGACCAACCAGTACAACGGAACGCCGGTGTGTAATTTTTCCGTGGTCACCGAATACAGCACCCGGGACAAGGAAGGCAATGCCGCGATAGAGACCGTCTGGTTCAATGTCGCCGCCTGGGGAGACCGCGGAATGCCGGATTTCACGGAAATCCAGAAAGGCGCCTGGATCCATGTAATAGGACGGGTCCGGGTAAGGAAATATACCACCCAGGACAACGAGGAGCGGTCTTCGCTGGATGTCGTGGCCCAGTATGTCTCCCTAATTCCCCGTGAAAACACCCGGCCCCAGCCTCAGCGGAACTATTGACTGCGCCGGATACTATCGTTGAATAAACCTATAAAGATGAAAAGGAGTATATTGCATCTTCTCGCAGCCCTGGCCCTGGCCGGCTGTTCCCCGCTCTCCCATGTCCGGCAGCTGAGGGAGGGACAGGTGACGGCGCAGCTGATCCTGGGCCAGGAGGAACCGCTGCCGGAATTGGATCTGGGGAAACCGCTTCACAGAGATACCCTGGTTGTGAAGGATCCGGAGGGAAACCCGGTACTCATCATGAAAGCGGTGAAGGACGAGAATGGAGAGATGGTTGCGACCGATGTGCTGGAAGCGGCCCGCGTGACGGCCCGTTTCCGGAACGTGGCCGAGCGACACGGGAAGATAGATCTCAAGTTCGACATCGTGGTTCCCGGGAAGATGCAAGACTCCAAGTGGCAGCTGCGCTTTTACCCCGACATGTTCGTGCAGGAAGACTCCCTCCGCCTGGAGAGTGTGTACATCACGGGGGCGGACTACCGGAAAGCCCAGCTCAGGGGATACCAGCAGTACGACCGCTTCATCCGATCCATCATCACCGACACCACCCTTTTCGTGGACATGCGGAACCTGGAACTGTTCCTGAAACGGAACATTCCGCAGCTTTACCAGCTCAAATGCGACACGACAGTGGTCTCCGACGAGCAGTTCCTCTCCCACTTCGGTGTCAGCGAGCAGCAGGCTATCGACCATTACACGGACATGTTCGCCCGCAGACGGAACGAGTACCGCAAGTCCCGGAGCGGCCGGATGTACGCGAAATATGTGAAAGTACCCATCGAAAAGGAGGGTCTGCGGCTGGATACCGTCCTGCAGTCCGTCAACGGGGATTTCATCTACCAGTACACGCAGACCATCACCACCCGGCCCCGGCTCCGGAAAGTGGACATCGTCCTGTCCGGAGACGTCTATGAGAGCGACCGCCGCATCTACTCCATGAAGCGCTCCAGCCCGCTCACCTTCTATATCAGCTCCCTGTCTGCCTTCACGGACGAGACCGAGCGTTATCTCACCAGTATCCATGAGCGCCGGGCATCGGCCAACACGGCCTGTTACGTGGATTTCGCGCAAGGACGGTCCGACATAGACCTTTCCCTGGGAAACAACCGGAAGGAGATGGGACGCATCCGGGACAACATCACCGAATTGCTGGAGAACCGGCAGTTCGACCTGGATTCGATTGTCATCGCGGCATCGGCTTCCCCGGAAGGTGCCCTGTCTGCCAATATTTCCCTTTCCCAGCGGCGTGCCGCAGCCGTTGCCGACTTTTTCGATGCGTATGTCCGCCATTACCGGGACTCCCTGCGGCGCAACTCCTTCTCCGTTACTGTCGGGGAAGACGGATTGCAGCAGACGATACGCGGCCAGAACGGGAGTATTCCCTTCCGGTCCCGCTCCAACGGGGAAAACTGGGAGATGCTCTCGCTGCTGGTAGACCAGGATACGCTGCTGTCGGCACAGGCACGCACTTCCTACTCCCGTCATCTGGCCGTCCTGGACCCCGACCTGCGGGAGAACGCCCTCCAGAGGGAGCCCTACTACACCTATTTGCGGGAAAAACTGTATCCCCGGCTCAGGACTGTCAAGTTCGACTTCTTCCTGCACCGCAAGGGCATGATCAAGGACACGGTGCATACCACCGAACTGGATACGGTGTATATGAAAGGCGTGGCCGCCCTCAAGGAGAGGGATTACAAGCAGGCCCTGGAATTCCTGAGGCCCTACCGGGACTACAATACCGCCATCGCCTATGTGTCACTGGATTACAACGCATCGGCCATGGACATCCTGAAGGACCTTGAGCGTACGCCCCAGGTAAATTACATGCTGGCTGTCGTCCATGCCCGCAACGGGGACGACCAGGCTGCCGTCCAATGCTATCTGGATGCCTGCGATGCCGACCGTTCCTTCGTGTTCCGGGGCAATCTGGACCCGGAGATATCGGCCCTCGTCAAAAGGTACGGGCTGGACAAGCGCGACGAAAACGGGACCACCTGATTATTCAATATCATCCAATGTTATACTAAAATCGTTTACTGTATGAAAAACCTTTTACAATCCCTCCTTCCCGCCCTGGCACTGCTGGGAGCCATCCTTTCCTGCTCCAAAAACGCTTCCATTCCGGCATTGCCCGGTGAATCCGGAGCCGTGACCCAGGACATCACCCGCACGGGAACCCTGTTCGTCCAGGTAGAAAACGGCACCAAAGCCAGTGTCGCCCCAGAAGCCGAAAAGGCGGTGCATTCCCTGCAGGTATTCGTTTTCAACGCCGCCACCGGAAAACGGGAGACGGACAAGTTCGTGGAAGCCAGTTCCTTGCAGATTACGGCGCCCCTGGGCGAAAAACATATCTGGGCCGTCGTGAACCATGAGCGTTTCCTGGATATGCCCACGGAGGAAAAACTCCGGGAGACAGTCTCGGACCTCTCTGACAATTACGCCGGAGGCGCCCTTTCCTTGGTGATGGCCGGAAGCAAAACCGTGAATGTGGAGCAGAAGGACATCCCCCTGGAAGTGAATGTCACGCGCCTGACCTCCCGGATCTCACTCAAGAATGTCACCGTGAAGCTGGACGACACCTACCTGAAGGGATGCACCTTCACCATCAAGGACATCTACCTGAAAAACGTCGCCGGAGATACCAATTTCTCCCTGGAAAAGACGGGCACCGAGTGGAATATCAAAGACCCCACGGTGTGGTACAACAAAATGAAACTGGAAGATGCCCCGGAGGTGAATCCCCTGATCCTGGACCGCAACCTGAGCATCGCCTGCCCGGAAGGACAATCCAAGGCTATCGACAGAGTGTGGTACACCTACCCCAATCCCAGCCAGGGCGACAGCAACAGCTCCTCCTGGAGCGCCCGCAAGACCCGCCTGGTGATCCACGCCGAGATTGTGGGCTACGGCGGCAGCGGCGCCATCCAGTCTTACTACACATTCACCCTGCCCGTGCTCAAGCGGAACTTCTCCTATGAGATTTCCAACATCACTTTCACCATGCTGGGCAAGGACAATGACAACGATGACAGCGTGACCGACACCGGCGTAGCCGCCATTACGCTGAAAGTGGCCGAGTGGGACAGCGGAACAGCCATGACATACAATATGTAAGTCCTTATCTTCCACCGCATGCGACAGCTCAGAACATTGACGGGAGTCTTGGCGATAACCGCCGTCTGCTCCGCCTGCCAGTCCCCGATCAAGGAAGACAGGTCCTCCTGCCCGGCCACCCTTTTCTTCGAGTTCCTGGACACGCAGGGGCTCCGGCCGACAGACTTGATGTATCTGGAAGCCTTCCCGGTCCTGGGAGAAGAGAGCCGGGTAAGGGATACCACCACCGTCGGGGCCATGGCCGGAAAAACCTACTCCCTGCAGGTGCGGCGAAGCGATGTCGTGTCCATTTACGGTGCCGCCTGTTTCGGGAACAGCCGCATATCCGGGGACGGGGAATGGGTGGTAGACGCCGGTCAGGACGGAGACCCCCTGTACCGTTTTGCCGCCAAGGTGTCCGGAATGGAAGAATCGGCCGTCGTTCCCGTGGAGATGACCAAGGAGCACAGTACCATCCATGTAAAATTCACCGAGTTCGACCTGCAGCGCAACCATGGCCGTTTCCCTTACCGGGTTTCCGTAAAGGCGAACACCTGCGGACTGGACCTTTATACCGGACTTCCCGTTCCCGGTCCTTTCCGGTACTTTCCCGAGGAGGGTCTTGCCGGAGAATATGTCTTCACTGTCCCCCGCCAGGCCGACCACAGCCTCTGTATCGATCTGCAGGACCTTGCCCTTGACAAGGAGGCGCCACCGGTTGACAGCATCGTGCTCTGGAATATCCTGAAACAGCTGGACGGATTCAGCTGGGACTTGCCCAACCTGCCAGATCTCCACGTAGAAATCGATTACGTCCGCTCCCTGGTGAGTGTTTACATCAGCGATTGGCAGACAGCAACTTATATCCATTATACCCGATAAAACCCGCCCGCAGCGATGCGCGCCCCTCCTATCTGTTTGTATTCAATCCCGGCAGGCATGGCCGTCTTCCGGGATTCCCCGAAACCTTAACGCAAATCTTTGTATGAACAAGTATTGTTGTCTATTCATTGTCAGTGCCGCCATGAGCCTGGGGGCGGCCTGTTCCAAGACGGCACCGGAAGTTCCCGTGCCTGTCCCGGAAACCGCCGTCGGGCACTGCGGGACCGGGACCGTCTGCATCCGCCTGGAAGGCGGAACGGCCACCAAAGTGACCCATCCGTCTGCAGAATCGGAAAAACAATGTCACCGGTGGACGTTCTGGCTGTTCGACCAGGATGGAGACAGCGTCGTGTACGGGAACGGGCAAGCCGGAGAAGAAATCCGGCGCACCGTCCTCACCGGAACCTACACAGCCGTGGCCCTGGTGAACGGTCCGGCCGGTCTGGACCCCGTATCGGTGAAAAAAATCGACGACATCCGTTTACGGGTGGCCGACCTGGCCGACAATGCACCGTCCGAGCTGCTGATGTACGGGGAAACCCGGCTGACCCTGGAAAAAGACCTGACGGTGGAAGCGGCCATCCAGGTGAAGCGGCTGGTGGCCAAAGTGGGGGTGAAAAAGATATCGGTGGCCTTTGAGAATCCGTACCTGGCTGCCAAAACCACAGTCCTTGAGGCTGTTTATCTCACCAACGTGTACCGCAGCGCCCGCCTGGGAAGCGACTTTTCCGAGGAAGAACTCTCCCCTTCCCGCTCCGCCTGGTACAATGCCATGGGCTGGCATCTTTCCGGAGAAAACAGCCCCGCCTGCGACCTCCTGCTAGGCGAAACCGGCCTTGATGCCGTCCTCACGCCAAGTGCACCGCACACCGACGAACACTATTTTTACGCTTTCCCGAATCCTGTCCCCCAGGAGCGGGACACACACCAGGATGACTGGAGCGTCCGCTGTACCCGGATGGTCCTGCAGGTTGCGGTTGGAGGCAAAGTCTTCTACTACCAGATAGCCGTCCCGCAAATGGAGCGGAACAAGGTTTATCTGGCCGAGGAAGTCGTGCTCAAGAACTTGGGATCGCAGGACCCGGAGTTGGAGATTCCCGGATCGGTCGATGTGGTCTTCTCTGTTTTCGGAGCGGATTGGGATGAAGATTACAGCATTACGGAAAATTCTTGATATTAGGTATTTAAGCATATTTATATGAATCATTTATTGAATATAGCAAAACAGCTCTTTCCTGCCATCTTGCTTCTGGGAACCGCCTGCGGGAAAACGGAGCCGGATCCAACGCCTGTGCATGATGCTGCCTGCCGCTTCACCCTGGCCCTGGACGAGCCCGGCGGGCCGGATACCCGTTCGCTCCTGGTCTCGGCCGATATCGAGCAAAAAATCACGTCCGTGACCCTGGGCGTTTACCAGGGCGGCCTACTGGCGGAAAAAGCGCACTTCGACACCGGCTTCGACCAGATGAGTTTCCCCCTGGAAGACGGCGTCTATACAGCCTATGCCCTGGTGAACATGGGGGACATGAGCGGCCAGCTCCCCGACCGGGAGTCGGCCCTCCCGGACCTGTGCTACAACATCCCGGGATATACGGAACCCGGGACCGGAATCGAATACCGGGGCATTCCCATGGCCGGAAAACTGGACTACACCGTCGGCGTGACCGGGAACGGGACCATCCCGGTCAGGCGGCTGCTGGCCAAAGTCACCGCTGTGCTCAGCTGCGGCTGGAGCGGAGTCATCACGTCTGTGAAAGTCTGTCAGCTGAACGGTACCCTGAAGCCTTTCGGAACCAGCGCAGCGGCATCCCAGGCGGATATTCTCCCGATACAGGAGTTCTCGGCCGGGGGGGACGCCGCATCCGGAAGCTTTGTATTTTACGTACCGGAGAACCTGCAGGGAACCTTTTCCGGAATTACGGACAGCCATGGCAAAAGTCCGGAAGGAAACTCCGGGGTAAACGGCAAAAAAGCACTTCTCACCTATCTGGAAACAGAAGTCAAAGGGATTTCCGGCGTAGAAGGGACCATCGTGTACCGGAGTTTCCTGGGGTCGGACGCCACCTCCAATTTCGACATCCGGAGAAACTGCCGCTACACCTGGACCCTCCGCTTCCTGCCGGACGGCAGGCTCTACAATGACTGGAAACACGAAAACCAGCTCAAATGGTCGGAGTACCGCTATGCCATGGAGCCGTCCTCGCTTGTGCTGTACCCGGGCGAGTCGGCCTTTGTCACCGTCCAGCGCCACGAAGACCGCTACGTAAACGGCGTTTTCCATGCCGACGGCGGCCCGGTACGCCCCTGGGCCAGCTATTTCAACTGGTCCTACTATCCGCCCGGGAATCCTTCCTTTACCAATGACAACAGCGTGATTGTCGGCGTCCTGAACGGAAACAACTATTCCATCTATGCCAATGGCCCCGGATTGCGGCGGATTACCGCCACCGGTGAGGAAAACAGCTATTCCTGCGACGCGCTGGTGCGGGATTACAGCCGGAAACTGATCCTGGTGGCAGACCGGCCCAGGGCCCGGGTGGGCGAGCTGGTATATTTGAGAGCCTTGCTGTTCACCACGCAGAATGGAGTCACTTCGGCCGGGGAGGATGTCACGGCAGACCAGTCACGCACCTTCCTGTACCGGGAAGAGTCGGAGTCCCTCAACCCGGTTAAAATGGTATCGAACGGCGTTTTGTCAGCGCAGTCTGCCGGAGAAGACCGGTTCAGCGCCAGGTATAACTGCACGGAAGACGACCACTTCCTGGGGGCTTTCGGGGTTTGGGTAACCTTCGAAGACCAGCTCACCGGCAACCTGACCATCAACGGAGCCGGAGCGGTGGGGACAACGGGCGGCGGAATCCAGCTCAGTGCCAGTTTTACGCCCTATTCGGGCGGTGTGCCCGGCTCCCCGGTAGATGTCTCCAGTTCCGTGCAGTGGCGGATCCAGGACGGGGACAACGTTGTCCATATCCAAGATGGATACGTGACCAGTTCGCAGGCAACAGCCGCCGTGGCGCACGCCACCTACACCGTAGGCGGGATTATGTACAGGGCACACGCCGTTGTGCGGTTTAATAGGTAATGGCTTGGTTCTTGCTATAAAAAATCCGTATCTTTGCAGCGCAAATGCGAATGAAACGGCTATTTCCCTACCTGCTGGCCTTACTGCTGGCTGCCCCGGGCTGCGGAACCGCCAGAAAGGCGGCTCCTGCGGCTGCGTCCGCCCCGGTCATCCTCCCGCTGGAAGATCCGGAAGAGATTGCCCGGTCCCAGGAGCGCGCCCGGGAAGTGGCCGATTCCATCGAGCGCGTCCGCAGCGCCGCCCCCGCCCAGGGCCAGCCTCCGGTACCGGCCCCCGAAAAACCGGCGTCTAAAGTGGAAGAAGCGCCTGCAGAGGAAGCCGTTCCGCTATCCGACCAAGTGATCGCCTATGCCCGTTCTTTTATGGGAACTCCCTATAAATTAGGTGCTTCCGGGCCATCCAAGTTCGACTGTTCCGGATTCACCCGCTATGTATTCAAGAAGTTCGGATATAACCTTACCCAGTATTCCGGCGCCCAGTTCCGGGAAGGCCGGGAAGTGGCCGGCTACGCAGACCTGCAGAAGGGAGACCTGGTCTTTTTCGGCCAGCGGGGCCGGGTGCGCAACATCGGCCATGTGGGCATTGTGGTATCGGTAGATGAGGAAAAAGGCAGTTTCACCTTTATCCATGCGTCTGTGTCCAACGGCGTAGTGGAGCAAACCTCCAGCCACCCCTACTTCATGATGCGCTACATGGGTGCCCGGCGGATTCTCCCGGACGAGCCCCGGCGATAAAAGCCTTCCGCCCTTGCAGTTCCCCATTTTTTGCGTATATTTGCAGTCCGTTCGACGGGGGTGTTTTGGTTTTGACAGCGTTGATGTCGGACAGTAAGCATGCCGGGCGTGGGAATTTGGCCCGTAAATCCCAGGTTCCAAAAAATCAGTTGCCAACAACAACTACGCACTCGCTGCTTAATTAGCCAAGCTAATTAACTTAATCCGCTGCGCCAAGGCTGCGCAGCCGACGAGTATCCCTCGGACGTTCCGCCCGTTATCGTCCGGCCCAGGGGTATCATCCAGAACGGGACGCTCCGGCAGACGCCTTTAAAACCGGCTAAGACTCAAAGGCTAAGGCCCGTGTCGCCCGCCTTCCGGCAGCACGTGCACGAAAACCAAAGGACGGATAAGCATGTAGAAAGCTGCCTGGTGCGGCGTTTGGACAAGGGTTCGAGTCCCTTCACCTCCACCAAAACCCTCAACAGAAAAACTTCCGTTGAGGGTTTTATGTTTAGTAGTGTACTATGCCTCATCTGGGTGAAATCATCTCGCTTGTGGTCGCCGTCTCCTGGACGGTAACGGCCCTTTTTGCTGACAAAGCCAGCCATCGGATCGGGTCCATGACCGCCAACGTATTCCGGCTGGTGCTGGCTTCTCTTTTTCTGGGCATCCTCCTGTGGATTACGATCGGCCATCCGTACCCCGTGTATGCCGGCGGAAAGGCCTGGGGCTATCTGGCCCTGTCTGCCCTGGTGGGGTATGTGTTCGGCGATTACTGCCTGTTTAACAGCTATCTCTGGATCGGAGCCCGGTTCGGCCAGCTGTTCATGACCCTGGCTCCCCCGATGGCTGCCATCGCCGGCTGGGCCCTTTTGGGCGAGACCCTGTCTTGGAAGTCGGCATTGGCCATGCTGGTGACACTGAGCGGTATAGCCATCTCCATCTTAAGCAAGGATGAAGGCAACCACGTCAAGCTTGCCCTCCCCCTCAAAGGTGTCCTGCTGGGCCTGGGAGCCGGCTTGGGACAGGGCGTCGGCCTGGTGCTGAGCAAAATGGGCATGAACTATTATGCCCAGGATATTCCCGCCTCTGCGGCACAGCAGATGCAGGACATGCTTCCCTTCGCCTCCACCATGATCCGGGCCATTGTCGGCGGCGCCGGTTTCCTGCTGCTGATGGCCCTGCACAAAGAGCTTCCCCTGCTGAAAAAGGCCGCCCATGACCCCGTCGGCATGCGCTATGCCCTGATTATGACACTGTTCGGCCCGGTATTCGGCGTATCCCTCTCGCTGATGGCCGTCCAGTACACCAATGCCGGTATCGCCTCCACGCTGATGGCGCTCACCCCTGTCCTGATTCTGATTCCCTATGCCTTTATCTACAAGCAGAAAATCAAAGGCCGGGAACTGCTGGGAGTAGCCGTGAGCATGCTGGGCGTCGCCCTGTTTTTCCTGTTGTAAACGAACCGCTTCCCCATGCCCATCCACACCGAAAACACAGAAAAAGGGAGGACTTCCCCCAATAAGCCCGGCGGCTGGCTGGCCCTGAGCCCGCTGCTGGTATTCCTCCTGGTGTATCTCGTCACTTCCCTGATTGCCAAAGACTTTTATAAAGTACCGGTAGCTGCGGCCTTTATCATTGCGTCGGCCTATGCCCTGCTGATTACCAAAGGGGTGGACAAAACCGACGACAAACTCTCCATCTTTTCGGAAGGCGCCGGCAACAAGAACCTGCTCCTGATGATCTGGATCTTTGTCCTGGCAGGGGCTTTTGCCGCAACGGCCCGGGAGATCGGCGCCATTGACGCCACGGTCAACGCCACCCTCCGCATCCTGCCCGGCAAACTGATCTATGCCGGCCTGTTCCTGGCCGCCTGCTTCATCTCCATGGCTATCGGCACGTCGGTGGGCACCGTAGTGGCCCTGGTCCCCATCGCTACCGGAATTGCCGCACAGACGGGGATTGGCATTCCGTTCATCACCGGTGTCGTGGTGGGCGGCGCTTTCTTCGGAGACAACCTTTCCTTTATCTCCGACACCACCGTCGCGGCCACCAAGAGCCAGGGCTGCTCCATGCGGGACAAGTTCCGCGTCAACCTCTGGATCGCCGCTCCTGCCGCCGTGGGAGCCACTATCCTGTACATCGTGATGGGATTCCAGGTGAATGCTATGCCGCCCGTCCAGCCGGTCCAATGGCTGGGACTGATTCCCTACCTGCTCGTTATCGGGCTGGCGCTTGCCGGCATGAACGTAGTCACCGTCCTGGCGCTGGGGATCGGCGTGAACGGCGTCATCGGCTGGATCACCGGTGCCTATGACTTCGTGGGTTGGATGGCTTCCATCGGCTCCGGAATCGGATCCATGGGAGAACTGATTATCGTTTCCCTGCTTGCGGGCGGCATGCTGGAACTCATCCGCTACAACGGCGGCATGGAATTCATCATGAACGGACTCACCCGGCATATCGGCGGAAAAAGGGCCGCCGGATTCACGATCGCCGCCCTGGTCTCCCTGGTGAACGTATGCACCGCCAACAATACCATCGCCATCATCACCACGGGTCCCCTGGCCAAGGATATCACCTCCCGTTTCGGCCTGGATTCGCGCAAGACGGCATCTATCCTGGACACGTTTTCCTGCTTTGTCCAGGGGCTGCTCCCCTATGGGGCGCAGATGCTGATGGCCAGCGGCCTGGCAGGGGTGTCATCGGCGGCCATCATCGGCCACCTGTATTACCCTTTCGCCCTGGGAATCGTGGCGGTCCTGTCCATCCTCTTCCGCTTCCCCAGGAAGTATTCATAGCCATACGACCAGTTTCCTGTCCAGGGCAATGCGCTTTACGCCGCCCCGCGCCCCTGAAATGAGGTAGGCGGGAAGGAATTCCCGGTCGATCAGACCACCCAGGCTTTCCCCCACCCGGGATGCGGCGACGCTGAGTTCGCGGCTTCCCTCCTCCAGCACCCGGTCCACACAGCGGGCTATATCCTCTTTACTGTCCAAGCGGCTCAGGCGGCCGTAATAGGCCTGCAACTCCTCCCTATACTGGTTCAGCTGCCGGAAGCAGATGCCCTCGGGATGGTTCAGGAAAAGCAGGAACACGGCTTTGGTCATGGGCCTCATCCGGATTTCCCGCCCACGGCGGCTTCCCAGATAGATCCGGTAGTCTTTGCTCACCACAAGCGGCGGCGCCCCCGCATCCTGCAGGTTCACCTCCAGCTTTTCCCGGGCCTGCCGGATTAGGGCGAGCAGCTGCGATGCCTCCACCCCCTCTACCAGAGAGCCGTATCCGGCCTCCGGTTCTTCCAAGGCGCCGTTTGACAAGCACGCCAGAAAAAGCAGCGCTTCCCATCCCGCCTCAAATCTGCAACCCTGATTGAACATATCTGAAAATAAAGGACAATTATAGGACTTTTCAAATCTATCTAAACAGATGGATAAAATTCACCGGCCCTTCGCAATCCCTGCGTAGGACCGGCTACTTAACCTAAACTTAAACTATGAAAAACTTCACGTCAAAAATAGTAAGAATATAATTAAATAGCAAATTATATGTGACGAATTTTTGCAAATTTCAGCAACAGCAGTTTTTCCCCATAGGCGTCAAAAGCAATCCGGGCCTTCAATTCCGGGATTTGACCCGTTATTTCAAGGACTTTTCCCGCCCCAAACCGATTGTGTTCAATCCGGTCCCCTACCCGGAAACTGGACATGGGATCCGGGACAAAATCCGGCGTTTCCGGCGGCTTGGGCCGGGCAGCCAGTTCCGCCTTGATTTCGGATGCGGTCTTGGGACGGGGCCTGTCCGGCTGCTCGTCGCGGCTTCGCCAGCTGAAACCTTCCCGAGGGCGCTCCGGCTCCTGGCGCCTGCCCCAGGAGGAACCGCCGCCGAAAGAGCGGCCGAAACGGAAAGGCGACTCCTCCTGTTCCTGTCGGGCTTCGAAGTCCTCTTTCCGGAGCGGGTTTTCCAGGTATTGGGGTGCAATCTCCCTGAGGAACCGGCTGGGGGCGTTGGACTCGTGTTTGCCGTTTCGCATGCGGGTTTCGGCAAAAGAGAGTGTCACGCTGCGCATGGCCCGGGTAATGGCCACATAAAACAGCCGCCGCTCCTCTTCCAGTTCCGGTCCGGTGAGCATCCAGCCGCCCGAAGGGAACAGGTTCTCTTCCATTCCGGCCACGAACACGTAGGGGAATTCCAGACCCTTGGCCGAATGGACTGTCATCAGGGCCACTTTATTGCTGGTCTGGTCTTCGTCCACATCTGCGTTGGACAGCAAGGAGATGTTTTCCAGGAAATCGCCCAGGCCGATGACGGGAAGCTCTGATGCGGGCACCAGCGAAGCGTCCTCCACCGCCCCGTCTTCCACCAGGGCGTTCAGGTAGTCTCCATGCCGGTCTTCCACATAGGCTTTTACGCTGTTGAGCAGTTCCTCCACATTCTGGAAGCGGGACTGCCCTTCTACGGAATTGTCGGCCTTGAAAAACAGGTATATACCGCTATCCCCGGCCAGGGAACGCGCCACGTCGTAGGCATCTCCCTGCCGGGCCTCTGCGGCGGCCTTGTCCATCATGTCGCAGAAGGCGCGGATCTTGGACACGGCCGCAGGGCGCAGGCCGAACACCTCCAGGTCCTCCCGGTAAGCGGCCCGGAAAAGGGAGGTTCCGCCTTCCTGCGCCGCTTTGGAGAGCGCCTGAAGGGACGTGTCTCCGATCCCCCGGGCGGGTTTATTCACGATGCGCCGGAACGCTTCGTCGTCGTTCAGGTTCACGGCCAGCTTGAGATAGGCCATCACGTCTTTCACCTCTGCCCGCTCGAAGAAAGAGTTGCCGGAATAGATCAGATACGGGATATTCCGCCGCCTGAGCTGCTCTTCCAGGGCGCGCGACTGGGAATTGGTGCGGTACAGGATGGCAAAATCGGCATATTCCGCCTGGGCCGAGTGCATGCGGTTCAGGATGGCCGATGCGATCTGCTGCGCCTCTTCCTGCTCCGAGAAAGACCGGATGATCCGGATTCTCTCTCCGGCCTCCCCCATGGAGACACAGTTTTTGGGAATGCGGCCCTCGTTTTTGGCGATGAGGGTATTGGCGGCGTTCACGATATTCTGGGTGGAACGGTAATTCCGCTCCAGCCGGAAGATTCGGGCCTGGGGAAAATCTTTCTGGAAATTGAGGATATTCTGGATCTGGGCGCCACGGAAACCGTAGATGGACTGGGAATCGTCCCCCACCACGCAGATGTTCCGGTGCGTGGCGGCCAGCTTCCGGAGAATGTAATACTGGGCCATGTTGGTATCCTGATACTCGTCCACCAGAATATGGCAGAACCGTCCGGAAATGGCTTCCAGCGCCTCCCGGCTGTTTTTCAGGAGGATGTTCATGTACAGCAGGATATCGTCGAAGTCCATGACCCCCGACTGCCGGCACACCTGGCAATACAGGGCGTAGATGCGGTAAATCTCCGGTTTCTTGTGGATCCGGTCTTCGTCCCGGTACCCGCCCGCCCCGTTCTGGTAAGGCGTGGGCGTGACCAAGTCGTTCTTGGCTTTGGAAATGCGGGAGAACACCTCCTTGGGCTTATACAGTTTTTCGTCCAGCCCCAGCTGCTTGATGCAGTTTTTGACGGCGCTCACCGAATCGGTGGTGTCGTAAATGGTAAAGGTGGGAGGAAAGCCGATGACACCGGCAAACTCCCGCAGGAAACGGATAAAGACCGAGTGGAACGTCCCCATCTGGATGCGCCGGGCCTGCCGCTCCCCCACCATCCGGGCAATCCTTTCCTTCATCTCGCCGGCCGCCTTTTTCGTAAAAGTGAGGGCCAGGATCTGATGGGGCTCCACGCCCTGTTGGATCAGGTAGGCGATGCGGGAGGTGAGCACACGGGTTTTACCGGAACCTGCCCCGGCGACAATCAGCATGGGCCCTTCAGTGCATTCAACGGCTTTTTTCTGTTCGGGGTTCAAATCTTTCAGAATCTCCATATCTAGCGTCACATTTATGACGCGAAATTAGTAAAAAATTCGTAACTTCGCGCGGTATTTTAAGCAAATACACAAAACTACTATTATAATGTCTAACAATCTCGATTTGAAAAAGGGCCTGAACATTCCTATTAAGGGTGAAGCGGCCCGGGAAGTCATCAAAACCGTGAGCGCCGACATAGTAGCTGTAAAGCCCACCGACTTCAACGGCCTGGTTCCCAGGCTGCTGGTCAAGGAGGGAGACAGCGTGCTGGCCGGTTCCCCGGTGATGGCCGACAAAATGCGTCCCGAGATCCTGTTCACCGCTCCCGTAAGCGGAACGGTGGCCCAGATCATCCGGGGCGAAAAGAGAAAATTGCTGGCCGTCCTTGTCAAGGCCGACGGAAAACAGGAGAGCGTGGACTTCGGTGCCAAGGCTCCCGCCACCGCGGACCAGGCCAAGGACCTCCTCCTCAAGACCGGCCTCTGGGGCTCGCTCATCCAGCGCCCCTACGGCATCCTGGCCAACCCGGAGGTTACGCCCAAGGCAATTTTCGTTTCTTCCTTCAGCACGGCTCCGCTCGCAGCGGACACGGATTTCACTTTGGGTGACAGCCTCCTGGACATCCAGGCCGGCGTGAACGCCCTTGCGAAAATCGCTCCCGTGCATTTCTCTGTGCGCAAGGAATCCTATTCCAGCACGCCTTTCCACAAGGTAGAGAACGTGGTTTCCCACCTGGTAAGCGGCAAGCACCCCGCCGGCAACGTCGGCGTACAGATCAGCCATATCGCCCCCATCCAGAAGGGTGAGACTGTATGGACCGTGTCCCCGATGCTGGTGGCCGCCATCGGCCATGTCGTGAACACCGGCAAACTGGATCTCAGCCGCAAGGTGGCCGTCACCGGCCCCGCCGCAGAGAAACCCGCTTATGTATGCGCCCTCCCGGGTACGCCCGTCAAAGACATCGTGGATGTCAAGGGCGATGTCCGCGTGATCGGCGGCAATGTGCTCACCGGCGAAAACCTGGGTGCAGACGGTTACCTGGGCTTCTTCGACGACCAGATCACCCTTCTGCGCGAAGGCCGCGAACGGGAATGGTTCGGCTGGGCCAAGCCCTTCCGTCCCAAGGTGCACAGCTCTTCCTGGTGCTACTTCTCCTGGCTCACCCCCGGCAAGCAGTACGACATGGACACCAACCTGCACGGCGGTCCCCGCGCTTTCGTGGAAACCAAATGCTTCGAGGATGTCACCCCCATGGACATCTATCCCATCTATCTGATCAAAGCCTGCCTCGCCGGCGACATCGAGAAAATGGAGAAATTCGGCATCTATGAGGTTCTCCCGGAAGACCTTGCCCTTTGCGACTACGTAGATCCTTCCAAAAACGAGATCCAGGCCATTATCCAAAAGGGTATAGACCTGATGATTAAAGAAATGGCATAAGATATGGCAGACGAGAAGAAAAAACCCTGGTGGTATTCCACCTATGACGCTTTCGACACTTTCCTCCGTGTTCCCGGCACCGTAACGGCCAAGGGCGCTCACGTGCGCGACGGTATCGACCTCAAGCGTGTGATGATCATGGTTGTGATCGCGCTGGTTCCCGCTGCCCTGTTCGGCATGTACAATGTGGGTCTCCAGACTTCTACTTTATATGGCCTCGGCTGGGGCTTCTGGCGGATGTTCTTCTACGGACTCCTCAGGATGCTTCCCCTGTTCGTGGTTTCCTATGTGGTTGGCCTCGCCATCGAATTCGCCAGTTCCCAGATCCGCGGTGAAGAAGTGAACGAAGGTTACCTGGTAACCGGTTTCCTGATTCCCCTGATCGTCCCGGTGGACGTTCCCCTGTGGATGCTCGCCCTGGCCGTCGCATTCTCCGTCATTTTCGTGAAGGAAGTGTTCGGCGGCACCGGCATGAACATCTGGAACCCCGCCCTTGTGGCCCGTGCCTTCCTGTTCTTCTCCTATCCGTCCAGCATGTCCGGCTCCAGCGTATGGGTCTCCAAGACCTGGGCAGGCATCCCCGACGTGGATGCCGTCTCCGCAGCCACTCCGCTGGCCATCGCCCACGACGGTGCCTTCGACGCCGCCACGGGTGCTGTTGGCCAGTACTCGTTCATGGACATGTTCTGGGGCTTCATCCCCGGCTCTACCGGTGAAACTTCCGTCGTGGCCATCCTCATCGGCGCACTTATTCTGGTGTGGACCGGCGTGGCCTCCTGGAAAATCATGTGCAGCTCCATCGTGGGCGGCCTGCTGGTGGGCTGGCTGGGCCAGGTCGCCGGTGCAACCGCTCTCCCCTGCTACTACCAGCTGGTGATGGGTGGCTTCCTGTTCGGTTCCGTCTTCATGGCCACCGACCCTGTCACCGCAGCCCAGACCGAAACCGGCAAATGGATTTACGGCTTCCTGGTGGGTGCACTCGCCGTGGTGGTCCGCCTGTGGAACCCCGGCTACATGGAGGGCATGATGCTCGCCATCCTGTTCATGAACACCATGGCTCCGCTGATAGACCACTGCGTCGTGTCCGTGCACACCAGCCGCCGGGCCAAGAAAGCCCTCAACGCCTAAAGGAATTGCGCTATGAATACCAATAATAATCTGTATACAGTTATCTACACCACCGTTATCGTGGTGCTCGTAGCAGCGCTCCTTGCATTCGTGTCCCAAAGCCTCAAGGGCAAGCAGGACGCCAATGAAAAGGCCGACACCATCTCCCAGATGCTCACCGCCGCCCAGCTGGGCACCAAGGCGGAATTCCAGAAGATGGGCAACGCTGCCGTCCTGGCCAAATACGCCGAGGAAATCGGCCAGGCCTTCACCGTGGACCTCAGCGGCAACAAGGTGGCAGACCTTCCCCTGGACCAGGTTTACAGCCCCAAACAGCTGAAACGCCAGAACTACAACATCAAAGGCGGCGCCAACAAGACCGGTGAACCGGAACTTCCCGTGTTCATCTTCAAGGACGGCACCACCGTGGTTCCCATCTACGGTGCCGGTCTGTGGGGTCCCGTCTGGGGCTACATCGCCTTCGAGAAAGGCTCCGACACCATCAAAGGCGCCTACTTCGACCACGAGTCGGAAACCGCCGGTCTGGGTGCCAAGATCAAGGACGACCCTGACTTCCAGGCCGAATTCGCAGGCGAAAAGGCCGATTTCTCTTCCGCCAACGTCTTCGAGATCGTAAAGGGCGGCGCCCCCAAGGACGCCTCCGGGAAGTCCATCCTGGACAACAAGATCGACGCCATCACCGGCGCAACCATGACCTCCCAGGGTCTGGACGCCGCCATCGACACCTGGCTGGCTGCCTATGCCAAGTACTTCCAGGGCGCCAACATCCCGGCCAAAAACAAGTGCATGTGCGGAGCGGCATGTCCCTGCGGAGATGCCTGCGAATGCGACTGCCACTGCCACCCCGGACAAACCCGGTGCGAATGCCCGGACTGCCCCTGCGAGGCATGCCGTACTAAAAATATGGAGATGTAAGCTATGAACGCAAAACTGAAAGAAACCATTCTGAACCCGATTTTCAAGGGCAACCCCATTACCGTCCTGGTGCTGGGTATCTGTTCTTCCCTCGCGGTTACCGTAACCCTTAAGGGTGCGCTGGTCATGGCCCTTTCCGTGATTGTGGTCACGGGTATCTCCAGCCTCATCCTGTCCCTGCTCCGCAATACCATTCCGGGCCGGGTCCGTATCATTGTCCAGCTGGTGGTCGTCGCCATGATGGTGATTCTGGTAGACCAGATCCTCAAGAGCTTCGAAGCCACCTACGCCATCGACAAGCAGCTGTCCGTGTACATCGGCCTCATCATCACCAACTGTATCGTGATGGGCCGCATCGAGGCTTTCGCCCTGGGCAACAAGCCCTGGCCCAGCTTCCTGGACGGCGTGGCCAACGGTGCCGGCTACGGCATGATCCTTCTCATCGTCGCCTTCTTCCGCGAGCTTCTGGGCAGCGGAACCCTGTTCGGCATCGATATCCTGAACCGCTTCGGCTATGTTCCCAACAACCTGGTCATCCTGCCTCCGTTCGCCCTCATCCTCCTGGGATGCATCGTATGGGTGCAGCGCAGCATCCAGAAAGACCTTCAGGAAAAGTAAACTGTGACGCCTTATGGAATATCTTAGCTTATTCGTCAAGTCCATCTTCGTGGACAACATGATCTTCGCTTACTTCCTGGGAATGTGCTCATTCCTGGCCGTATCGAAGAATGTGAAGACAGCTGCAGGCCTGGGTGTCGCGGTTATCTTCGTACTGCTGGTGACCCTTCCCATCAACTATCTGCTCAACACTTATGTACTGGCCCCCGACGCCCTGATCGAAGGCGTAGACCTGAGCTTCCTCAGCTTCATCGTCTTCATCGCCGTCATCGCGGCCATCGTCCAGATCGTGGAGATGGTGGTGGAGAAGTTCTCCCCCGAACTGTATTCGGCCCTGGGTATCTTCCTGCCGCTGATTGCCGTGAACTGCGCCATCCTGGGCGGCTCGCTGTTCATGCAGCAGAAAGACTTCCTGAACATCGGAGAGGCCACCGTATATGCCC
>CAMHST010000040.1 GCA_946187865.1 uncultured Bacteroidales bacterium | reverse complement strand
CCCACAGGAGGATGGTGCCCACGAAGGTGATCCATACCACATACAGTTTCCAGTCCTTCTTCTGCTTGCTCTCGGGGATCTCCAGCACCAGTTTCTTGGTCTTGAAGGGGAAGAACAGGCGGAGGAACACCCAGGCGATGAGAATCATGATGAGCACGTAAGGAATCATGTGTACGCACCATTCGCCGAAGGAAACGTCGATGCCAGCCTGCTCCAGGGCGCCTTTTGCCGTGGTGTTCGGCGGCGTGCCGATGGGCGTGCCGATACCGCCGAGGTTGGCGGCCACCGGAATGCTCAGGGCCAGGCCCACCTTGCCCCTATCGTCGGCCGGGAGTTTGGAGAGCACCGGAGTGAGAAGGGCCAGCATCATGGCGGCCGTGGCGGTATTGCTCATGAACATGGAGAAGACGGAAATCATGATGAGGAAGCCCAGCAGGACGATTTCCGGCTTGGTGCCGAAGAGTTTCAGGAGGGCCCTGGCAAGGGTGACGTCCAGGCCGTATTTCTCGGCCATGATGGCCAGGACGAAACCGCCCAGGAACAGCATCACCACAGGGTCTGCCATGGAGGACATGATCCGGGCATAAGGGACCAGCGTGCCGTACTGCGGGTCGCAGAACAGGCCGATACCCTTGTTGGATACCGTCAGGAGGGAAATGACGATCACCAGCAGGGAGGTGGACCAGTTGGGAATGATCTCGAAGATCCACATCAGGGCGGCGAACACGAAGAGCGCGATGACGCGCTGCTGCACCACAGTCAGGCCTTCGATTCCGAAGGCGCTCACGGGCATGGCCCACAGGACAATGGTGATGATGAGCACGAGGGGCAGGAACACCCAGTACTTCAGGTTGAATTTCTTTGCCATTATAATGTAATATTATCTTTCGTAAGCGAAACGGATATCTACCGGAATCTTTTCCAGCTCCAGGGTAACCTTGTCTGCCTCAAGGGCGGGGCAGTTCACCGCATATTTGGCCGCAAAGGAGCGGGCGGTGTCGATGTCTCCGGTGGCCTGGGTCTTGAGGATCAGGGCGCCCAGGGATTCCAGGGCATCCCAGGCCTTGGAATAATTGATGCTGTAACGGCCAGACTCATGGCGTGCAAGTGCGCCCTGCTCCACCAGGTAATTGTAAATCATCAGGCTGGCCTGGCCGGTGGGATCCACGCCGCCGAAACGGCAGGAGCGGAGGATATTGGCCACGAACGTCGCCAGCACGTCTTCCTTCTGGATGAGGGCGGCAATCCTGTGGGCCTCCACTTCCTTGGCGCAGAGCCAGGTGCCCAGTACGTTGGATTTGGCTTTTTCCCAAAGCAGGGCCTCGTTGCCCAGGGCCTGGGACACGGTGCCTTTTCCGTTCACGGTCTCTTTCACGCCCAGTCCCTTGGCCACTTCACGGAATACGATATCCCAGTAGAAGGCCGATGCGTCCAGATGGGCCTGGTGCTCCCCTTCCAGGAGCTGCATGCCCACGGGAAAGACGGTGCGGTTGAATTTCTCGCGGATGATGTTGTCGAACAGGATGGTCCGGGTGCCCAGTTCCTCCTGCACCTTGGTGTCGTAGGGGAAGTTGATGGCGATCACCTTGAAGCCGGCATTGGTATAGCCGCCGTAATAGATGACGTCACAGGCGAAAATGTTGGACTCGCTGCCGGGGACGAAAGCGTGGTAAGCCGGATCTCCGGGCAGCAGCTGCTGGATTTCTCCCAGGCGGGCGGTGAGCTGGGAAAGCTCTTCCGTGCGGTCCAGGTTCTTCAGAAGCACATATGCGCCATAGGAAGCCTTTGCTCCGTACAGGGCGTCGTCCACCGTCTCATTAGGGCCGATCACCAGGTCCATCTTGCTGTCGGTCATCTCCAGCCAGGCCTTGTCGCTCTCGTAATAATCGTCGGTCTTCAGGCCGTCGATCTTCTTGAGCAGGTAGTCCCGTACGCTGGGCTTGATGGTGATATCGGCAGCGGCCTGGAGATAGTCCGCTATCTTTTCGATATGGGATTTGTAGGCGTCATGGTACCAGACGGTCTTGAGCGATCCGTCGCCGTCCCGGGTCACCAGCGTGAAGGGGCTCAGTTTGTCCGGATCCTGGAAAGCGTCGAACTCCGCGGCAGTCATGTCTGCAGGATAGAAACAGGCGCCGGCAGGCTTGGCCTCGTAACCGGGCACGAAGGGTTTCCCGTCAATGCGGTCCCAGGGGCCGTAGTTGATCAGGGCATATTGCTTCTGGTCTTCGTCTTCCAGGGCTTCCATCACGGCTTTGTCGCCGAAATTCTGCTCCCAGTAGATATTGTCGGCCTCGTCGGCGGCAAAACGGTACAGATTCAGGACCTCCTTGCCGTTGTCGGTAATTCCCGAAAGGTCCGGAGCGGGAATGGTCACCAGTGCATAGTTCTCCATGAGCCGGGCCGACTTGGTCCGGTGCTCCTCGCAGGAGCTGGCCAAAAAGGTCAGGAGACCCAGTGCGATTGCAAGTTTTTTCATTCTATTTCAGTTGGTTCAATTTAATCTTGCAAAGATAATCATTTCTTTACAGAAAGCGATTATTTTTTGAAAGAATCTTTCTTGTAAATTTATTGCATATTAGCTTTTTTCTCTTTACATTTGTAACGGAATAAATGATAATTCCTTTTTTTTATAACCATAACACAGAACAAAACCAAAAATCATGAAAACGACTGACATCATGGCACGCCTCCAGGCCAAGTATCCTTTGGAGAAAGAGTATCTGCAGGCAGTTCAGGAAGTACTGGAATCCATCGAGGACGTATACAACCAGCACCCCGAGTTTGAGAAAGCCAAGATCGTGGAGCGTCTGGTAGAGCCGGACCGCATTTTCACCTTCCGCGTTACCTGGATCGACGACAAGGGAGAGGTCCAGACCAACACCGGTTACCGCATCCAGTTCAACAGTGCCATCGGTCCCTATAAGGGCGGCCTCCGCTTCCACAAGGCGGTCACTCCTTCCATGCTCAAGTTCCTGGGCTTCGAACAAACCTTCAAGAATGCCCTCACCACCCTTCCGATGGGCGGCGCCAAGGGCGGCTCCGACTTCGACCCCGTGGGCAAGTCCAACGACGAAATCATGCGTTTCTGCCAGGCTTTCATGCTGGAGCTTTGGAACTGCATCGGCCCGGACCAGGATATCCCTGCCGGCGACGTGGGCGTAGGCGGCCGTGAAATCGGTTACCTCTATGGCATGTATAAGAAACTGGCCCGCCAGTACAACACCGGCGTTCTCACCGGCAAGGGCGGCACCTGGGGCGGAAGCATCCTCCGTCCGGAGGCAACCGGTTTCGGCGCCCTGTATTTCACCCAGCACCTTCTCCAGAAGGCCGGCAAGGACATCAAGGGCAAGAAAGTGGCTCTCTCCGGCTTCGGCAACGTGGCCTGGGGTGCCGCAACCAAGGCACGTGAGTTGGGCGCTAAGGTTGTCGCCATCAGCGGCCCGGACGGCGTCTGCGAGATCCCGGACGGCATCACCCCGGAAATGATCGACTACATGCTCGTCATGCGCGCCTCCAACCGCAACAAGGTCCAGGACATGGCCGACAAATTCCCCGGCCAGGCCAAGTTCACCGCCGGCAAGAAGAGCTGGAGCATCCCTGTGGACATCGCCCTCCCCTGCGCCTTCCAGAACGAACTCTCCGAGGAAGATGCCAAGGAGCTTAAGGCCAACGGCTGCTGGTGCTGCTGCGAGGTATCCAACATGGGCTGCCAGCCCGGTGCCATCCACTTCTTCCAGCACAACGGCATCCTCTTCGCTCCTGGTAAGGCCGTGAACGCCGGTGGCGTTGCCACTTCCGGTCTGGAAATGACCCAGAACGCCGAGCACATCAGCTGGAGCGGCGAAGAAGTAGACGAAAAGCTTCACTTCATCATGAAGTCCATCCACGAGCAGTGCGTCAAGTACGGCACCCAGCCGGACGGCACTATCGACTACGTGAAGGGCGCCAACATCGCCGGCTTCATGAAGGTTGCCACCGCCATGCTCGAGCAGGGCACGATTTAGTTCGGACACCAAAAACAGACACAAAATAGGCTGACTCGAAGTGAGTCAGCCTATTTTGTATCCGGTAGGAAGAAAGGACTACTGCTGGGCAGCCTGGGACTGGGCCTGAGCCTGGAGCTCTGCCTGGAGACTCTCCAGCGTGCGGTCTGCAGGGATGTTCAGGGCCTTGCGGGCGTCCGGGGTGAGGTCCACGATAGCGCTCTCGTCAAAGAACAGGAAGGAAGCCTGGTCGAACACGGCGGCGAAGCCTTTCGCCTTGGCCAGGTCTGCCACGGCCTTCTGGGCTTTCTCCTGGATGGGGGCCATCAGCTGGTTCTGCTGCTGCTGGAGCTCCTGGGAGATGGTCTGCTGGAATTCCTGCAGGCGGTTCTGGATATCTACCAGCTCACGCTCTTTGCTTTCGCGGATGGCGGCGGTCCAGCTGGCCTGTTTCTGCTGATACTGGGTCATCTTGCTCTGGTACTCCTCCACCATGGCGCCATAGGTTTCGTCGGCCTCTTTCTGGGCGGCGGTGAATACTTCGCGGGCCTGGTCCATTTCCGGCATAAGCATAACCAGTTCATTGAAATTCACACGGGCGAACTGCTGTGCAGACACAGTAAGGCTGGCCATAGCCGCAAGGGCAATCAAGAAAATCTTTTTCATATCTACATTAATAATTTTGTTTGTTCTGTATTACGGTTTTTTATCCTATATCAAATAAAGTGCCTAGAACTGCTGGCCCAGTACAAAATGGAACTGGCTGCCACCGTTGGCGGTGTCGTCGAAGCCATAACCCCAGTCTACGCCCAGCAGGCCGATCATCGGGAGGAACACGCGCACGCCCACACCGGCGCTGCGCTTGATCTGGAACGGATTGAACTCCCGGATATCTGCCCAGCAGTTACCGCCCTCCAGGAAGGCCAGCACGAAGATGGTGCTCTGGGGCTGGAGGATCACCGGATAACGGAGCTCTACCGTAAACTTGTCGTATACGTTACCGGCGAAGCTTTCTCCCCGCTGACTGTAAGGGGTAAGCTTGCGGGGCGTGAGGGAATAGTCCTCGTAGCCGCGCAGGGACACGATTTCCGCACCGTAGGTCACATAACCGGACATACCGTCGCCGCCCACCTGGAAGTTCTCGAACGGGGAATAGCCCCAGTTGCGGTTGTAGTAGCCCAGGTAGCCGAACTGGGCGCGGGTCATCAGGACCAGGTCTCCCACCAGGCGGGAATAGATGGCGCCGCTGAACTTCCACTTATGATATTCGATCCACTTGTAGCGCTGGGCCGACGTCCATTCGTCGTAATTGATGTCTTTCCAGCTGCCCACGGCCACCTTGTTGCCGTCTGCGTCGTACGTGTGCTTGCGGAACAGGGAATACGGCGGGGTTAACTGCAGGGAGGCGGAGAATTCAGACCCGGTACGGGGATAGATCTGCTGGTCCGTGGAGTTGCGGGACAGCGAGATGGTATAGCTCAGGTTGTGGGAGATACCCTCGTTGAATGCAAAATAGGAACTGGTCCAGTTGTGCAGCTTGTACGTCTGCCAGCTCAGGTTGTTATACAGGACAAAATAGTTGTCCGGCCACTTGAGGCGCGTGCCGATGCCGGCGCTGAAGCCGAACACCTCGAAACTGGCGGTGGCGTTCAGCAGGCCGGTGAGCCAGTAGCTTTGGTTGTAATACGCGTCCGTCATCCGGGAATAGTAACCCGAAATGCTCAGGGACGTAGGTTTCTTGCCGAAGAGCCAGGGCTCCGTGAAGCTGGCGCTGAGGTTGGTGTAGTACCGGCCGTTGGTCTGGAAGCGGAAGGCCAGGTTCTGGGCGTCTCCCAGGGGTACCGGCCGCCAGGCTTTCTTGTCGAACATGCGGTAAGTGGAGAAGTTGTTGAAACTCACACCCGCCGTGAGCACGAAGGTGCCGGCGCCCCAACCGCCGGATAGTTCCAGCTGGGAAGACGGTTTCTCCGTAACGTTATAGACTACGTCCACCGTGTTGTTCAGCTGGTTGGGCAGCACCGCATATCCGGAGGGGCTCATGATCTGTTCTGCGTCGAACTGGCCCATGGATGCGATTTCCCGGATGGAACGTTCGAAATCCGTCTGGCGGAACAGATATCCGGGACGGGTCATGACCTGCCGGCGGATCACACGCTCGTTGGTGAGGTCGTTGCCGTTGATCACCACCTCGTTCAGGACGGCCGGCTTGCCTTCGGAGATGCGCAGTTCCACATCTACGGAGTCGTTCTGGATGTTCACCTCTACCGGGGTTACCCGGAAGAAAAGGAAACCGTTGTCTTTATACATCTTGGAGACGTCGTAGTCCGTTTCCTTGCCGCCGCCGTTCAGGCGCTTGTCCAAGGTGACCATGTCGTAGATGTCTCCTTTCTTGATCTTGAGAATCTCGTTGAGCACCTCTGACGGGTAAACGGAATTGCCCGTCCAGGTGATATTGCGGAAATAGTACCGCTTGCCCTGGTCGAACACCATGTCTATGTCCAGGTGTTTGTCGTCTACATAATAGATAGAATCCTTGACCAGACGGGCGTCGCGGTAGCCGGCCTCGTTGAAGGCGTCCAGGACCGTTTTCCGGTCTGTCTGGTACTCTTTCTCCTTGAATTTCTTGGATTTGAAGAAGTTGTACCAGCGGTTGGAGTGGGTCTCCTTCATGTTCTTGGACAGTTTGTAATCCGTCACGTCCTCGTTGTTGCCCACGAAATTGATGTGCCGGATCCGGACTTTCTTTCCTCTGTCGATGTTGAAGTTCACGCGGATGGCGCTGCGGATCATGGAGTCCCGCTGGGTGTCCACGTCTACCTTCACGTTCAGGTAACCTTTTTCCTTATAATACCGCTTGATAATGTCTACGGAGGCGTTCTTCACATAGTCCGAATACTCGCGGCCGGGACGCAGGTTCAGCCGTTCCTCGATGTCCTTGCGCTCCCCGGTCTTGATGCCGCTGTAGGTCCAGCGGGACACGCGGGGACGTTCCCGGACCACGATCTTGAACCAGGCGGTATCCCGCGTGGCACAAAGCGAATCCACAACCACGGCCACGTCCTCGAAATAGCGCTGGGCCACCAGGCGGTTGACGATGCTGGTGATGTCTTCACCGGGTACGGTTACCTCCATACCGCGCTGCAAGCCGGTCTGCTGGAGAATCTGGCGCTCGTTGAAATACTGGTTCCCTTCTACGCCGACCCCGCCCACAACATACTTTTGCGGGCGCGTGTAATCTATTTCGATGGTACTGCGCGAGGACTGCGCCCGGAGGGAAATCCCCGAGAGAAGCAGCATGGCCGCACAGATGAGCCGTTTCATTGTCATTCCAAAAATACCGTTATCCTGCAAAGATAAACATTTTATTTCACTTTCCCATACCTGCGGTCCCTGCGGGCATACTCCTCCAGGGCGGCATGGAACTCCGCCTCCCTGAAATCCGGCCACAGGACATCCGTGAAATAAAATTCCGTATAGGCCGACTGCCATAGCAGGTAATTGGAGATGCGGAGCTCTCCGGAGGTACGGATCAGAAGGTCCGGATCCGGGATGCCGGCCGTGACCAGGTAGCGGTCGAAATCCGGCAGTTCCATGGCCTGGAATTCCTCAGGGGAGAGCGTTGCCGCCGCCTTTTTCATGGCCTGCATGATGTCCCATTTGCCGCTGTAGCTGAGGAAGATGACCAGCGTCATCTTCCGGTTCCCGGCAGTCTGGGCCATGGTTGCGTCTATGGCGGCGTTGACTTTGTCGCTCAGGCGCTCCCGATGCCCCAGGGCCACGAAACGGATATCGTTGTCCATTAGGGTCTTGAGTTCACCCTTGATATACCTCAGGAGCAGTTCCATAAGCGCGTTCACCTCCGCGTCCGGGCGGTTCCAGTTTTCCTCGGAGAAAGCGTACAGCGACAGGTACTTGACACCGGCGTTTCCGGCAGCCTCCGTGATGGCCCGTACACTTTCGGCACCGGCCATGTGGCCGAAGGCACGCTCTTTACCCCGGGCCTTGGCCCAGCGTCCGTTGCCGTCCATGATGATGGACACGTGGGTGGGAATGCTGTTCATAGTATGGTTAACCGTTGTTTCTCATGTCTTCTCCCCAGAACAGGCGCGAGGTAAGGGCCTTCACGAAACCTGACTCTGCGAGCCGGATACGTTTGAGCGAAAACTGTGCCATCTCTACATGGATGGTCCAGTCCGGATGGATTTCCACCGTGCGGTTGTCGGTGGACATGATGGCCACACCGTCCCGGGACTGGAAGGAAATGTCCACCTTGGAGGTCTCCGGAATCACAATCGGGCGCACATTCAGGTTGTGCGGAGAAATAGGGGCAACCACCAGCACCTTGGTGTCCGGCATACAGATGGGGCCGCCCACGCTGAGCGAATACGCCGTGGAGCCCGAAGACGTGGCTACGATGAGGCCGTCGGCCCAGTAGGTGGGCAGCGGCTCGCCGTCTATGCACACATGGATGCCCAGCACGGAGGAGCCGCTGCGGTGCAGGGCCACCTCGTTCACCGAATACGGAAGCATGCCGATACTGCGGCGCGCCTCCGGACCTTTGAGCGTAGCGTTCAGGACCGTCCTGTACTCGATGCGGAACTCCCCTTCCATCAGGGCTTTCTTCACGGCCTCCGGACGGTTTTCGCACAGGAAGCCGATACGGCCGAAGTTGACCCCCAGGATAGGCAGGCCGATGTCGGCCACCACATGGGCCGTGGACAGGAACGTACCGTCCCCGCCCATGGAAAGGACCAGGTCTGTCTCCGGACGGACATCCGCTTTGGTACGGATTTCGTATACCTCGTAGGTGGCGGATTCGAGGTCTTCGAGGAGGGAGGCGACCCTCGGGTCTTCGCGGAGTTCGCTGTTCAGGATAAAGTATCCGATTTTCATGAGTGTATCTTCAAATTAATCGCCAAAATTAACACATTTCTTATAAATTTCATTATTTTTGTGCACTTCAATGAAAGAAATATGACAAAACTGAGCGTCAACATCAATAAAATAGCCACCCTCCGCAATGCCCGGGGCGGCAACGTGCCGGACGTAGCCCGGGCCGCACAGGCAGCGGAACGCTTCGGTGCACAGGGCATCACCGTACATCCCCGCCCGGACGAGCGCCATATCCGCTATGCCGACGTAAGGGAAATCCGTCCCCTGATCAAGACCGAGTTCAACATCGAGGGCAATCCTGTGGTCCCGAGTTTCGTGGACCTCGTTCTGGAAGTGGTGCCGGACCAGGTGACCCTGGTTCCGGACGGCCACGACGCCATCACCTCCAATGCCGGCTGGGACACCGTCCGGAACCGGGGACTCCTCACAGACCTTTGCAAACGCTTCAAGGACAAGGGTATCCGCACGTCCATCTTCATAGACCCGGATCCCGCCATGGCAGAAGGGGCGGCCCTATGCGGCGCAGACCGGGTGGAACTCTACACCCAGCGCTACGCGGAACAGTACCCCCAGGACCGGGAAGCCGCCATCGCCCCGTTCCTGGAAACCGCCAAGGCAGTAAAGGCGCTGGGGCTGGGCCTCAACGCCGGACACGACCTTTCCCTGGAGAACCTGGCCTATTTCGTGGGCACCATCCCCTGGACGGACGAGGTCTCCATCGGCCATGCCTTAATCTCTGACGCCCTGTATATGGGACTGGAAAAAACAATTCAGGCCTATCTTGGGGAAATCCGAAAAAATAGTTAAATTTGCAGGCTTTTACCGATAATAATAAACAGATAATATAGAATGAAAAAGAACATCCTCATCTGCGGCGCCGCCGCACTGCTCACCCTGGTTGCCTGCAACCAGACTCCCGCCAACACCTCCGCCGCCGCACCGGCCGCCGCTTCGGACACCACCGCCGCCCCCGGCAGCATCGTTTATTTTGACATAGACCGGGTGATGCAGGGTTACGACATGTTCAACGACCTCAACTCCGTCTTCGAGACCAAGGCCTCCGGCATCCAGTCAGAGATAGACCGCCGCGGCAAGAAACTGGAGAAAGACGCCGCCGACTTCCAGAACAAGGTGGACAAAGGCCTCCTGACCCAGTCCGTCGCCCAGGTCCAGTACCAGAAGCTCCAGGAGCAGCAGACCCAGTATCAGCAGTATGCCGTAACCAAGCAGCAGGAAATGGCAGAAGAGAACCAGGTGATGATGAACCAGATCGCAGACGCCATCGCCACGTTCGTGAAGGAGTTCAACGTGGAGCACAAGTATGCCCTCATCCTCACCACTTCCGGCAACATCATGTCCACTCCCGTGGTCACCGGAGACGAGCGCCTGGACATTACCGACGAAATCCTTGCCGGCCTTAACGCCGCCTACATCAAGAGCAAAGCTAACAACAAGTAATCCCGCAGGATGAAGATAGCCATCCTGTCCAGTTTCTACCCCCTTCGGGGCGGCATTTCCCAGTTCAACGCCAGCATGCTGGAAGGACTGGGAAAATGCGCTTTTGATACCCGCGCCTATTCTTTTTCGCGGCAGTATCCGGACTTCCTCTTCCCCGGCAAGACGCAGTATGTCACGCCGCAGGACGAGGCCGTCCCCGTACAGGCACAGGCCATACTGGACACGGTGAACCCCTTCTCCTACGTGCGCACGGCGCGGGAAATCCGCAGTTGGGGGGCAGACCTTCTGGTGATGAAGTACTGGATGTCGTGGTTCGCCCCGTCGCTGGGCTATGTCGCCCGCTATGCCGGCTGCAAAAGCGTGGCCATCCTGGACAACGTCATCCCGCACGAACCCCACTGGTTCGACAAACCCCTCACCCGCTGGTTCCTCAAAGGCTGCAGCGGGTTCGTAGCCATGTCGGAAAGCGTGGAAAAGGACCTGTTGTCCCTGCAACCCGACGCCCCGCACATCGTCCTTCCCCATCCGCTGTATTCCCACTTCGGGGAGCGGATCCCCCAGGAGCAGGCCCGGGAAAAGCTGGGGCTGGCCCCCGGGCTGAAAACCCTGTTGTTTTTCGGCCTGATCAGGGACTACAAGGGGCTGGATATCCTGCTGGAAGCCTTCCGCACGCTGCCCCAGGACTACCAACTGGTCATTGCCGGAGAGCCCTACGGCTCCTTCGACAAGTATCAGGCCCTCATCGATTCCCTGCCCGGCAAAGACCGCGTCCACGTATTTCCGGACTACATCCGGGACTCGGAGGTGAAAGTCTTCTTCAGCGCCTCGGACCTGGCCGTCCTCCCCTACCGGAGCGCCACCCAGAGCGGAATCAGCTCCATAGCCTACAACTTCGACACCCCGATGGTGGTAACGGATGTGGGCGGGCTCAAGGGCACCATCGGCAGCCGTGGCACGGGAATTGTCGCACCTGTGGCGGAGCCCGGTGCCATCCGGAAAGAGATTGAACGCTATTTCTCGGATCCTGCGCTCCGGCAAAGCTGCCTGGAGGCCATCCGGCTGGAAAAACAACGCCTGAGCTGGGAAACCTTCTGCCGCAGCCTTACCGGCTTTGCCGCCACCTTATAATACAGAAGCCATGAAAAGAATCGCCATCTTCGTTATCACCGCCTTCCTCGCCGCCTTTGGCGAGCCGGCCTTTGCGCAGGACAACGGCGGCGGATATGTACCCACTCCCGTGACCGTGTCGCAGGAAAAGGTAAAACTGAACGGGAAAATCTACCTGTCCCATGTGGTGCTGGAACGCCAGACGCTGTTCGGCATCGCCAAAGCCTATGGCGTGAGCGTGGAAGAGATCTATGAGGCCAATCCCTCTCTCCGGGAAACCGGCCTGCAGAAAAACGCGATTATCCTGATCCCCTTCAAGGAGGGCGCAGCCGCCGCTGCAGCTGCAGCCTCCTCCACGGCCCAGGCCGGGCCCCAGGAGTCCGGAAGCCGGGCCGCGTTCATCGAGCACACCGTCCGCTGGTACGAAGACCTGGACGACATTGCCCGCAAGTACGGCGTGTCGGCCAAGGACATCATGGAAGCCAACGGCCTCAAGTCCAAGAAACTGCAAACCCGTCAGGTACTCAAGATTCCCGTCAGGGGTGCAGAACCGGAAGATGACGGCGACGAAAAAGACCATGAACTCACCGAGGAAGCCCAGGAAGGGCCCGTAACCGCCGGGGAACAGGCCGACGAAGACCACGCGGAAGACCCCGATCCCATCGAATCGGTGCGCCGCCCGGACCAGACCGACTCCACCCGCCTGTTCTGGACCCCGAAAGACCACGTGGACTTCTCCCTGATCCTGCCCCTGAACGCCGCCGGAAAGGTGAGCGAGGTGAACATGGACTTCTACAGCGGCGTACTGATGGCCGTGAAAGACCTGGAAGCCGACGGACTCAAGGTGAACCTGAACGTATATGACCTCGCCGCCGGCATCCCGCCCATCGACGCCCTGGTGAAAGACGACTTCGTGCTGGGTCCCGTAGCAAGCCGGGACATCGAAGCCATCCTGCAGCGGGTAGACGGCCGGGTTCCGGTGATTTCCCCGCTGGACCAGAAGGCCGGCACCCTGGCCGCCAACTACCGCAACTTCATCCAGGCGCCCACCCCGGCGGAGAACCAGTACGACGACCTGGCCGCCTGGGTCAAGGACGACTACCGGGACGGGGAGCGGATCCTGTTCATCACGGAGAAAGGCGCCGGCAACGTAACCGCCTCTGTCGCCATCCGCACCGCCATGGCCGCCCAGCAGCTCCCGTACGAGATCCTGAGCTATGCCATCGTGGAAGGCCGCGGCATTCCGAACATCCTCACCGAGAAAATGGGCAAGGGTGTGGTGAACCGCGTTGTGGTGGCCTCGGAGAGCGAAGCCTTCATCGGCGACGTTATCCGGAACCTGGGCATCATGATGGGCAAGGGCTACAACCTGGTCATGTATGCGCCTTCCAAGGTGCGCACCTTCGACACCATCGAGGGCAGCGCCTATCACCAGGCCTCCCTGCATATCAGCACCACCTATTTTGCCGACTACAACTCCCCTGCCGTGGACAGTTTCGTGAAAGCCTACCGCGCCCTGTTCCACACGGAGCCCTCGCAGTTCGCCTTCCAGGGCTACGACACAGCCCGTTACTTCGTGAACGCCTGCGCCCGCTACGGGTACGCCTGGACCAACATGCTGGGCAATAACAAAGTGTCCGGCCTGCACACCGACTTCCAGTTCTCGTCGGACAGCCGTGACAACCACCAGAACACCGCCGTACGCCGTATTGTGTTCCGTCAAGACTATTCCACAACCCTACAACGATAATCCTCCCCATGGAAAGAGTCAAATGCCTTATCCTGGGCGGCGGCCCTGCCGGTTTTACCGCTGCCATCTATGCCTCCCGGGCCAACCTGTCCCCCGTCCTGTATGAGGGTATCCAGCCCGGCGGGCAGCTCACCACCACTACCATCGTAGAAAACTTTCCGGGTTTCCCGGACGGCGTGGATGCCAACACCCTGATGGACGCCATGCGGGAGCAAGCCAAGCGTTTCGGCGCCTCCGTACGCCAGGGAACGGCTACCGCAGTGGATCTGGGCAAGCGTCCCTTCAAGGTAGTGATCGACGGGGAAACCGAACTGGAGGCAGACAGCCTGATTATCGCCACCGGCGCCCAGGCCCGCTACCTGGGCCTGCCCTCGGAAGAAAAATACAAGGGCTCGGGCGTGTCGGCCTGCGCCACCTGCGACGGGTTCTTCTTCCGCAAGAAGACCGTGGCCGTGGTGGGCGGAGGCGACACCGCCTGCGAGGAAGCCCTGTACCTGGCCGGCCTGGCCAAGAAGGTGTACATGATCGTGCGCCGGGACGTTTTCCGCGCCTCCCGCATCATGCAGGAAAAGGTGCTTGCCGCCGACAATATCGAAGTGCTCTGGAACTGCAACACCCAGGAAGTGCTGGGAGACGGTTTCGGGGTCACGGGCGCCCGCCTGCTGCGCAAGGACGGCACCGTCTTCGACATCGCGATCGACGGGTTCTTCCTGGCTATCGGCCACACGCCCTCGTCGGCGCTTTTCGCCCCTTGGCTCACCCTGGATGCGGCCGGATACATTGTCACGGAGGGGAAGACCTCCTGCACCAGCGTGCCGGGCGTGTTCGCCGCCGGAGACGTACAAGACCCCAGGTACCGCCAGGCCGTCACTGCCGCCGCCTCCGGCTGCATGGCCGCCCGGGATGCGGAAAAATTCCTGATTGAACAAAACAGTTAAGTAATGATATCCATCAAAAAGACTGCCCTGGCTGTTATCCTGGCCGCCACCACCCTTTCCTGCGCCACCCAGTTCGAGACCCTGCTGAACTCCAACGACGTGGACGCCAAGTATGCCGCCGCCATGGATTACTACCAGAACAAGAAATTCACGAAAGCCGCCCAGCTCTTCGAGTCCATGGCCGTGCTCACCAACGGAACCGCCCGGGACGACACCGTCCGGTTCTACTGGGGCATGTCCAACTACCGGAACAAAGACTTCTACACGGCGGAAGGCAATTTCGACAATTTCCTCCAGACCTTCCCGCGGAGCCCGTTCGCCCCGGATGCGGAGTTCTACCGCCTGGACTGCATGTACCGGGCCACCTACCGCTACGAGCTGGACCAGGCGCCCACCCGCGCCTGCCTGGTCGCCATCGGCGAGTATGAAAGGGAGCACCCGGACGACCAGGCCCACCTGCAGGCCTGCGCCGAGATGAAACACGACCTCCAGGACCGCCTGGACCGCAAAGACTTCGAAGCCGGCCGCCTGTATTACCGGATGGAAGACTACCTGGCCGCCCGCGTGAAGCTGCGCAATGTGCTCAAGACCAACGCCGACAATTTTTACCGGGAAGATGTACTCTACTATACCGCCATGGCCTCTTACCAGTATGCGCGTCTGAGCGTTCCCGCCAAGCGCAGGGAAAGGTACCTTACCTTCGTGGACGACTACCTGAACTTTGTGGGCGAGTATCCCGAATCCCGCTACCGGAGGGAACTGGACGGCATTTACCGCAGGGTGCAGGGCATCCTGGGAAGCAGTACGGAGTCTCAGGAGGGCTAATCATTTTTTTGAAACTTCCGCCCTCCCGCTCATGTACTTTTTAATAGAGAGATAAAAAGCAAATTATGGACAATAAGAAGAAAGTACCCGTAAACACGATCACCCGTGACATCAAGAACCTGGCCGCCCCCACCGGCAATATCTACGAATCGGTTGTCATCCTGTACAAGAGAGCCAACCAGATTGCCATGGCGGAAAAGAAGGAACTCACCAAGAAACTGGAGGAATTCCGCAACGACCGGGACACCATGGAGGAAGTCTTTGAGAACAAGGAACAGATAGAGATCTCCAAGTACTACGAGCGCCAGCCGAAACCGGACCTGGTGGCCATCGCCGAATTCGAGAACGGAGAACTGTTCTACCGCAAGGCCCAAAGCGAAAACCCCATCGACATCAAAGGCGAATAAGGCATGCTCTCCGGCCTCCACGTCTCCAATTACATCCTGATAGACTCTCTGGACATCACTTTCCCGGAGGGTCTCGTCATTATTACCGGAGAGACCGGAGCCGGAAAATCCATTTTGCTGGGCGCCCTGTCGCTGGTGCTGGGCACCAAGGCCGATGCCGGAACCATCGGCCCCCATGCCGACCACTGCAGCGTGGAAGCCGTCTTCTCTGTCCGGGGAGACGAGTCCTTGCTGCAGATTCTCCGGGACAATGACCTCCCCTGCGAAGAGGACGAACTGCTCCTGAGAAGGGTGGTCTCCAAAAGCGGCCGCTCACGGAGTTTTGTCAACGACGAGCCTGTGCCCGTGGCCGTGTTGCAGGAGCTGGGCACACGCCTGGTAGATATCCACTCCCAGCACCAGACCCTTCAACTTCAGGAAGGGCGGTTCCGCATGGACGCCCTGGACGCCTATGCCGGGAACAAGGAGCTCCGCCGGCAAAGTGCAGAGGCATGGTCGGCCTGCCAAGAGGCCGTACACGCCCTGGAAGAGCTTCGCGCCCAGCGCAGTTCCCTGCTCAAGGAACGGGATTATAACGCCGCCCAGTTCGAGCAGCTCCAACGCGCCCGCCTCCGGGAAGGGGAACTGGAAGAGCTGGAAGCCGAGCAGCAGCAGCTTTCCCACGCCGAGGAAATCAAGGAAACCCTCTGCGCCGCGGAAGCCCTGTTCGAACCCGAAGACATGGTTTCGGAACCGCTTTCCCAGCGTCTTCGCGAAGCCGTAAAACTGCTGGACAAGGCGGGACGCTTCCTGCCGGAGCTCTCTCCCCTGTCGCAGCGTGTGGAAAGCGCCCGGCTGGAACTGGACGACATCGCCGCGGAAATCAGCGCGGCCAACAGCCGTACCCAGGCCTCTCCCCAGAGACTGGAAGAGGTGGAGAACCGGCTGGCAGAGCTGTATGCCCTCCTGAAAAAGCACGGTGCGGCGTCGGTTTCGGAGCTGATCGGCCTGCGGGATTCACTGGGCAGCGCCCTGGAAGACACCGACAGGCTGGACAGCCGGGAAAAGGAGCTGGAAGAGGCCGTGGAAAAGGCTCAAAGTCATTATAACGCCATTGCCGGGGAACTGCATAGCCGGCGTCTGGAAGCATCGGCCCCCTTTGCCGCCTCTCTGGAGCAGCAGCTTCGGGAGCTGGAACTGGACCGGGCCGTATTCACCGTTTCGCTGGAGAAAACCGCCCCCGGCCCCACGGGAGAAGACAACGTCGTGTTCCTGTTCTCCGGGAACGGGCAGGCCCCCGCCGACGTGTCCAAGGCCGCATCCGGCGGCGAACTTTCCCGCATCATGCTCAGCCTCAAGGCCATCATGGCCCGCTTTACGCAGATGCCCACCCTGGTGTTCGACGAAATCGACACCGGCGTCTCCGGCAGCGCCGCAGACAAGATGGGTTCCCTGGTGTGCCGGATGGGGGCCGACATGCAAGTCTTCGCCATCACCCACCTCCCGCAGGTGGCCGCCAAAGGAAGCGCCCACTACCTGGTGAGCAAACAGGGCGGGGCCACCTCCATCAGCCTTCTGGACCAGGACGGACGTGTCCGGGAACTGGCCCGGATGCTCTCCGGTTCCACCATCACGGAAGCCGCTGTCGCCAACGCCCGATCCCTGTTAAACACGTAAGCCATGTCACCGTCTTCCCTGCATACCGCCCCCACCCTGGACGAATTCCGGACCCAGCTCCGCCGTCACGGGCTCAAGGCCACCCGCCAGCGCCTGGCCGTGCACGAGGTGATGATGCGGCTGGGCCATGCATCGGCCGACATGGTCCGGGACGCCCTGGCCGAAAAAGAGGCCTCCGTGACCGTGGCCTCGGTCTATAACATCCTTTCCCAGCTGGCAGACCTCCGGATTTATGGCCGGCGCATGTCGGCCACCAACAAGATGTTCTTCGACGTGAACACCTCCAAGCACATCCACCTGTACGACCGGGAAAACCACACCTTCCGGGACCTCATGGACGACGAACTCTCCACGCTGGTGGGCCAGCATCTGAAGCGCCGCAAGTTCAAGGGATATTCCATCGAAGACATTGACATTCAAATTATAGCACGTCCAACCAGAAAATCAAAAACGATATGAGACATTTCCTCCGATACATCTTGGCCACCGCCCTGGTGGTCCTGGGCCTGAGCGCCTGCAAGCTGGAAGACACCTACTACGTCCAGGGTGTTCAGGATATGGTCACGGCCACCGCCAAAGACACGTTCATCAGCGATTACGGCGTCCGGTACACGGTGACGGATGACAAGACAGACCGTCAGTGGGCTCCTGAAAAACGCTACCTGATCGACTTCGACATCACCGACCGCAGCTACAACATCACCCTTAACTCCTATAAGGAAAGCACCATCGTCACCCCCGTGGCGGCAACCTGGGAAAAGCGCACGCCCGGCGCCCCCATCCTGGTAAGGGGACACTCGATCGGCGGAGGATACCTGAGCCTGATTGTCGCGTACTATCGGCTCAAAAACAGCAGTACGCCCCACCGGATCTCCATGGAGTACCGCGAATCCCCGAACCGGAGCGAGCTGAACCTGTATCTGGTGCACGAGAGCAATGGAGAGGTCCCCGAATCGGCCGACGATTCCGCCTATGAGCTCGTCGACGAGGTGTACAGCTTCAAGCTGGCGAATCTGCTGCCCTCCGGAGAGGTCCGCCTCCTGTTCCTGACCATCGACCAGATGGACAAGGACAAAGACGGGAATCTGATTTCGGAAGAGGAAACCTTCCGCCTCTACGATGAGAGCATCACTTTCTAGGTCATTTTCCAGGTCACTTTCCAGGTCACGTCCAGGGCCTGTGAGATTTTTTTTGTTAATTCAAAATAAATCCCTACATTTGCAGTCCCATACATGGTGGATGTAGTTCAGCTGGTAGAGCATCGGATTGTGGTTCCGAGTGTCGTGGGTTCGAGCCCCATCATCCACCCTCAAGCACCCCAGACGCCGTTCAGGCTGCCTGGGGGCTTTTTTACGCCAACCGAAAGCAGGCCGTTCCTTTTTTGGGAGAAAATGCGTATCTTTGTGAATTCACATTAAGCGCACTTTATATGGCAAAAAGAGAAATCAAGTTTTCCCTCGTTTACAGGGACATGTGGCAGAGTTCCGGCCGATACACCCCGCGGGTAGACCAGCTGGTGGAAGTGGCTCCGGCCATCATCGACATGGGCTGCTTTGACCGGGTAGAGACCAACGGCGGCGCCTTCGAGCAGGTGAACCTCCTGTACGGCGAAAACCCCAACAAGGCCGTGCGGGCCTGGACGGCGCCTTTCCACAAGGCCGGCATCCAGACGCACATGCTGGAACGCGGCCTCAACGCCCTTCGCATGAACCCCGTACCGCTGGACGTGCGCGAACTCATGTTCAAGGTGAAGAAAAAGCAGGGCACGGACATCGCCCGCTCCTTCTGCGGCCTCAACGACCATCGCAACCTGAAAGGCTCGGTGATCGGCGCCAAGAAAGGCGGCATGATCTCCCAGGTGGCCCTGTCCATCACCTACTCCCCCGTCCACACCGTGGCTTACTACATGGATATCGTGGACAAGGTGGTGGAATACGGCGCCGATGAAATCTGCCTCAAAGACATGGCCGGTATCGGCCGTCCCAACTTGCTGGGAGAACTGGTAGCCGACATCAAGAAGAAATACCCGCATATCAAGGTCCAGTACCATGGACATACCGGCCCCGGTTTCTCGCCGGCATCCATGCTGGAGGTGGCCCGCGCCGGCGCCGACTACCTGGACGTTGCCGTAGAGCCCCTCTCCTGGGGCAAGGTGCACCCGGACGTAATCACCATCCGCGAAATGATGCGCGCCGACGGCTTCCTGGTGAAAGACCTGAACATGGACGCCTACATGGAAGTGCGCCGCCTGACCCAGAAGTTCATCGACGACTTCCTGGGCTACTGGATTAACCCCACCAATTCCCAGATGAGTTCCCTGCTGGTGGGCTGCGGCCTTCCCGGCGGCATGATGGGTTCCATGATGGCAGACCTCAAAGGCTTCCAGGGCGCCATCAACGCCGCCCAGCGCGCCCACGGCCGTCCCGAGATGAGCCTGGACACCCTGATGGTGAAGCTCTTCGAGGAAGTGGAATACGTATGGCCGCGCCTGGGCTATCCGCCCCTCGTGACCCCGTTCAGCCAGTATGTGAAGAACACCGCCCTGATGAACCTCTTCAACCTTGCCAGCGGCAAGCCCCGCT
>CAMHST010000039.1 GCA_946187865.1 uncultured Bacteroidales bacterium | reverse complement strand
TCTTCACCATTGCCGCCACCGCCCAGAAAGCCGGCGACAAGGCTACCGCCAAGGAGTATTACAACAAGATCGCCAGCGACGCCAAGTACGGTGCCCAGGCTCAGGCTCAGCTGAAAGCCCTCTAACAGGGGATTTCCCGGCCCGTGAAAAGTTTTTTGCAGTAAAAAACTTTTCAAACCCTACCCACAAAAGGCCTCCCAACGCATTGGGAGGCCTTTTTTTATCATTATCCGTGTTCTGTTTGCGAACACGGATAAGTTTGCGGTACTTTGCAAGCAAGGAGCCTGGCACTAAGGCCGGGAAAGATTTGTATGAAAAGATGGATGTGGGGGCTTACGGCCGCCCTGGTATCGGCTCTCGGGGCCTGCGAACCCCTGGATGACGACTTGCACACGCACACGCAGACAAAAGCTTCTGCCATCAGCCTGGAAGAAGTGGCTCAGCTGCTATCTTCCGTTCCCATCGGAACGCAGCAGATGGCCGAAGTCCAGGATGCGGCTACCTCGTCGGCCGGGAACGGGTATGACGAGGAATACCGGATGCAGGACTTGTTCCTGGCTCCGGGCACGGGGGTTGGGGAGGAAACGGATGCCACCAAGGCCGGCGAACGCTACGAAACTCCGCTCAGGGATCTGCTCTCCCGGGCTGTGAGAGACCGGTTCGCCACCAAAGCCGACGATGGCGCAGAGGCAGAGGCCTTTCTGGATTCGCTTTCCGGCTCGGATGTCCAGATTTACTGGCCCTACCTGGAGAACTGGGACCAGGAAAGCCTGCCCGTAATTACCTTTGATCCGGGAGACATGGCCCTTCAAAACGTAGGGTACGAGCTCCGCTCCGACGGGTCGGTGGAGAAGGTGATGGTGGATGAAGCGATGGCGCAGGAACGGCCCGTCTGGGTGGTGAATTACAATGCCGACGCCCGTCACCGGACCCTGGAGCTGCTCCGGCGGGAAGACCCTTCCTGGGGACAGGGCGGGGGCGATATCGTGGTGCGGCCGGGGGGCACCAAGGCAGAAGCGGACATCAAGACACTGATCCTGCGCAGTTTCAAGGCCAAGCGGCAGTATGACAGCTGGTTCTGTGGGGGTGCGGAATTCTTCATCAAGGTGGGGGCGGTAGAAGATTTCAACGCCACCACGGAGGCGGAACTAAGGCTGTACCAGCCCAGCATTACGGATTTCATGGTTGTGGTGCGCCGCAAACAGGTGGGAGAGACCTTGAAACTGAACACCCTCCTGGTGGGAGAATGGACGCCGCAGCTGGACAATTGCGCCCTGATGATCGTAGAGGACGACGGCGGCACCCGGACCTCGTGGAAGTGTTCCGTCACCGGGAAATACAATTCCAAGCAGTACGGTTTCGAGATAGACCTTCCCCTGAACTCGCGGGACGACATTGTCTGGCGGGGATCCCTCTCCCGTGCCGCCATCGAAAAATATAGCGGAAAAGTGTCCCCCTTCGGTGACGTGGAAGTTGTGCTGGAGCTGATATGAGCCAGTTTGGCACCCAGAACGTTATTACAGATTTGTATTTCTGTAATAACTTTCCTACTTTTGTGGCAGTAATGGACAAAAGCATGGAAACAACCGTTATACGCATAGGAAACAGCAAGGGAATCATTATTCCTGCGGCCATCTTGAAGAAAATAAATGTAAAAGAAGGAAGCAAAGTGCGGCTGGAAGAAGCAGGAGATGGGATTAAACTGTGTTTTAATGCGGAGGAAGAACCTTTTACAGGACCTTTTACAGGGCCGTTCAAAGGATTGGCCCCTTTCGCTCCGGGTCCGGAAGACACGCGGGATGCGCTGGATATTGCACGGGAACTGCACGATTCCCGGGTAAACACCCGCGAAATACCAGAATGGCAATAATATGTACATTATAGACTCTGATACGCTTATTTCGCTGGTTCGGGGCCAGCATGGCGTACAACAAAAAATGGTTCATATCGGCCTCTCACAATGTAAAGTGTCGGAAATCAGTTTGGCCGAACTATACGTAGACGCCTATAAAAGAAACGACATAAAAGGGATGGGACAGGCCAATTATATTGCACAGACTTTTGAGATTGTTCGTATTTCTTCCCACTTGGAGGACTATGCAAAACTCCGTGCAGGCCTGGAAAGGCAAGGCTTCAAATTGGACAGCATGGATCTGTTCATTGCAGCGTCGGCTTTGGCAGAAGACCTTACCCTGGTGACGCACAACACGAAACACTTTTCCCGCGTCCCCGGGCTCAAACTGGAAGACTGGATACAAGATGAGTAAAGCGTTGGAACTGCTGGCGCCGGCCCGGACGGCGGAGATCGGCATCGCGGCCATTGACTGCGGGGCGGACGCCGTGTATATCGCCGGCCCGGCCTTCGGCGCCCGGCAGGCGGCCGGGAATTCCCTGGAAGACATTGAGAGGCTCTGCACCTACGCCCACCGCTTCGGGGCCAAGATCTACGCCACGGTGAATACCCTGGTTTATGAAAACGAGCTGGAAGAGGCCCGCACACTGGTCAAAGACCTGGAGAAGGCCGGCGTAGATGCCCTGATTGTCCAGGACCCCGCCGTGCTGGAACTGGCCAAGGACACTTCCCTGGTGATGCACGCCTCTACCCAGTGCGCAATCCGCACCCCGGAGAAAGCCCGTTTCACCGAAAGCCTGGGCTACGGACGGCTGGTGCTGGAGCGGCAGCTGTCTCTGGAGCAGATCAAGGCCATCCGGGCGGCCACCACGGCCGAGCTGGAGTTCTTCGTGCACGGGGCCCTCTGTGTCTGCTACAGCGGGCAATGCTACCTGTCAGAATACCTCACCGGCCGCAGTGCCAACCGGGGAGCCTGCGCCCAGCCCTGCCGCAGCCTGTACAACCTGGAAGATGCTTCCGGAAAAGTTCTCGCGCGCAATAAGGCCCTGCTCTCCCTGAAAGACTACAACTTGTTGCACCGCCTCCGGGACCTGGCCGAAGCCGGCGTGGTATCGTTTAAAATCGAAGGCCGGCTCAAGGGAGAATCCTATGTGAGAAATGTGGTAAAAGCCTATTCGGAGGCCCTGGATGCCCTTGTAGAGGCCAGCGCGGGAAAGTACCGCAGGGCATCTTTCGGCTGGGTGAAAGGGGGCTTTACGCCTAATCTGGACAAAACCTTCAACCGGGGGTACACGGAACTGTTCCTGGACGGGGAGCGCGGAGCATGGTCCTCCATGGAGGCGCCCAAATCCATGGGAGAGCATATCGGCACGGTGAAACGCCTCACCCGGGACGGCCTGGTTTTAGCGCCGGAGAGCCTGGACCTCCACCTCTCCAACGGCGACGGGCTGGCTTTTGTGAGCAAGGACGGAAGCATCGTGGGGTTCCGGGCCGATGTATGTGATGGTTTCTCCATCCGCTGCAAACGGGTGGAAGGTCTCAAGGAAGGAGTGCGGCTGTACCGGAACGTCAGCGCCGCCTTCGAAAAAGAACTTGCCACCAACAGGCCGGAACGGTTGCTTGCGGCCGACATCCGCTTCTGCATCAAGGACGGACGGGCAACCGCCACCGCCACGACGGAAGACGGACGGGCTGCCAGAACAGAAACGGCAGCCGGCTTTGACGCCGCCCGGGAACCGGAAAAGATGCTGGAGACCGTCAAAGTGCAGCTGCAGAAGACCAGCGGGCATTACACCTTTTCCGTGTCGGCCGTGGAAGTGGAAGGAACGCTGCCGTTTATGCCGGCGTCTTTCCTCAACGGCATCCGCCGCTCCCTGGCGGAGGAACTGGACAAGCTGCCGGTGAACGCGTTGCCGCTGCAGCGGGGAGCCGTCGGAGCGGAGGTCCGAATCCAAGGGCCGCTCTCCTACAAGGCCAATGCGGCCAATTCCCTGGACCGCACACTTTATGAGAGCCGCGGCGCTTCTGCGGTGGAAGATGCCTATGAACTCACCCACCGGGACGGTGCGGAACTCATGCGCAGCAAGTACTGTGTCCGCCACGAGCTGGGCCTGTGTCCCAAACAGGGAAAGGCCCCGAAAGCGGAGCCTTTGTATCTGATTAACGGCGGGAAGCGACTCCGCCTGGATTTTCATTGCAATGATTGCGAGATGACAGTGGGGCTGTAATCCTACCGCATATAGAATACGAAGCGGTTCTTGTCGTAGAAGTCTTTCACCAGGTCTGTCTGGGAATAGCCGCATTCCCGGAAAAGGGCCTCGGTTTCCTTGCCCATCACCTCGTTGATTTCCGTGAGGCCTTTGCCTTCCGGAGAAAGGAAGCGCTCTGACCAGCGGGCTACGGCCCGGTAATAGAGGAGCGGGTCCTCGTCCGGCACAAAGAGGGCGCCAGCGGGCTCGTAATCCAGCACATTCCGCCGGAGAACGGGCTTTTCCTTTTCCATGATATAGGGAGGGTTGGACAGGACAAGGTCGAACTGCCCGTAGTTGAACTCCTGTTCCGTGTCCAGGATGTCGGCCGCGACAAAAGTGGGCGCCAGGGCCCCTTCCGACTTGAGCAGAGCCGAGAAATTCTGGTTCCTGGCCACAGACAAGGCTGCCTCGGAGATATCCACGCCCACGACGCGCGAGCCCGGAACCGCCAGCGCCAGAGACCAGGCAATGTTGCCGGAACCCGTGCACAGGTCCAGCACCCGCACCGGTTCCGCCGATTTGCCGTAGGGGATGCGCATCCGCTTGATGCGCCCGGCGATTTTGATGGCCTCCCGCACCAGCAGTTCCGTCTCCGGACGCGGAATAAGCACGTCCCGGTTCACATGGAAACTGTATCCGCAGAATTCCGTTCTGCCGATGACATACTGGATGGGCTCCCCGGCCTGCAGCCGCACCATGGCCTCTGCCAGCGGCTGGACCGACTTCTTGTCAATCTCGAACTGCGGTTCTACGATATGCGTATAGCTTTTGGTGCCGATGAGTTCCTCACAGAGCATCAGGACAATGTTCCTGGCCTCTGCGGTGGGATACAGGCTTTCCAGGGCGGCGACACCCTGCTTGATAAAATCTACCAGCAGCATCCCTAAGCGTTCTCGATGATTTGAGTCAGGAAGGCCGTGAAATCCATGCCGGCGGCACGCACCATCTTGGGGACCAGGGAGGCATTGGTCATGCCCGGGATAATATTGATCTCCAGGAAATAGATGCCGTCCGGAGCCGCGATGTAATCGATGCGGATCAGGCCCTTGCAGCCCAGATGCTTGTAGATGCGGCATGAGATATCCTGTACCTGGGCCGTAAGCTCATCGGAGATGGGTGCCGGGCAGATTTCACTGCTGAGCCCGTTGTATTTGGCTTCGTAGTCGAACCAGCCGCCGCTGTGCGGGACAATCTCGATCACCGGCAGGGCTTTTACCTCCTTTCCGTCGAAGTACACGGCGCAGGTTAACTCGTGCTCACAGGTGATGGCCGACTCTGCGATAACGGTGTCTCCCTCCTTGAACGCATAACGGATGGCCTCCGGCAGGTCCTCTGCCTTCTCCACCTTGGTGATGCCGAAGCTGGAGCCCCCGTTGGTGGGTTTCACGAACATCGGCAGCCCCAGGCGTGCGACAGCGTTTTCGCAGAACGCTTCCAGGTTGTCTCCCTTGCGTACGAAGGCATCCGGCGCCAGCTTCACGAAATCCGCCGTGCGCAGATAACTCTTGCAGGAGTACTTGTCGAAGGCGACCGTGGTGACGAAGGCGCTGCAGCTGGAATGCGGCACGCCCAGCATCTCCAGGTAACCCTGCAGCAGACCGGTCTCTCCCGGTGCGCCGTGCTGCATGATATAGGCAAAGTCGAATTTGACTTTTTCACCCAGCACCATCACGGAGAAGTCCGTCTTGTCCACCTCCGGCTGTGCACCCTCCGGGAAGGGCACGCGCATGGAATTGGCCTTACGCATGGCCACCAGTTTCCACTGGCCGAAGCGGGCGAAAATTTCATAGACGTCGTATTTGAACTCGTCGATGCGGGAGGCGGTGAACTCTCCGCTGCGGCAAGAAACCTCCCACTCGGAGGAGTCGCTGCCATAAATGACGGCAATAGACTGATACTTGGACATTTTTTTATTCGAAGTAATAATTTTCAAGGTCTGTTTCTTCCGGGGAAGTCCCTTCAGAGAGCGGGTTGCAGAACGGCTCTTTGGACCAGGCCGGGAACACATCCGAGGCCGATATGCCCAACGTCCCGTCTTTCAGGACTTTCTGCATCCAGAGGCCGAAGATGGGAAGGGCCATGTTGGCCCCCTGCCCCAGGGAGTTGTTGGTAAAATGGACGTAGCGGTCTTCCGCACCCACCCATACACCCGCGGTGATGGTGGGGGTGTAGCCGATGAACCAGCCGTCCGAGTTGTCGTTGGTGGTGCCGGTCTTTCCGGCGATTTCGCCCTTGAGCCCGTAGCGGAAGCGCAGGCGGCCGCCTGTTCCCCCGTCTACCACGGCGCGCATCATCTGCACCATCTCTCCGGTGGCCCGCTGCGAGAGCACCTCATGCTTGCGGTCCGAGAAAGAGCCCAGGATGTTCCCCTCGCTGTCCTCTATCCGGGTTACAAAGAGCGGGTTGGTATAGACACCGCCGGAAGGGAATGTATTATAGGCGGTTACCATGTCGAATACGGAAAGGTCTGCCGAGCCCACACAGAGGGATACTACCGGGTCTATGAAGCCGCCGATACCCATCTTGCGCATCATGTCCACCATGGACACGGGCCCCAGCTGCTGCATCAGGTAGGCGGCCACCGAGTTGGAACTGTGGGCAAGGCCCCAGGTGAGGTCTACCATGGTCCCGTCGGCATGGGTGTCGGTGGGGGTCCAGGTCTGGTCTCCGTTCACCACGATCACCACCGGGGAATTGCGCACGGGATCACAAGGGGTCATGCCGGATTCCATGGCCAGGGTATAGAGGAACGGCTTCACCGTGGAGCCCACCTGGCGGCGGCCCTGGCGAACGTTGTCGTACTTGAAATAGCGGTAGTCCGGGCCGCCCACATAGGCTTTCACATGGCCTGTTCCGGGTTCGATGGCCATGAAGGCGGCCCGGAAGAAGGATTTGTAATAACGGATGGAATCGTCCGGGGTCATGAGGGTATCCCTGTAGCCGGGGGCGTCCCAGGTGAAAACACGCATCTGGACGGGCTCTGAAAAGCTCTTTTCAATTTGCGCGTCCGTGTGGCCGGAAGCTTTCATCATGCGGGTGCGGTCGCTCCAGCGGCGAGCCTGTTTCATGGTGGTCTCGATCACCTTTTTGTCCGTGTCGGCCGTAAAAGGAGCGTTCCTACGGTTTTTCAGCTCCCGGAAGAAGGCCCGCTGCAGGTCTTTTCCCAGGTGCTCCGCGATGGCCTCTTCCGCGTAGCGCTGCATCTTGTAGTTGATGGTGGTGTAGATGCGCAGGCCGTCCCGGTCCAGGTCGTACTTGGAGCCGTCCGACTTGGTGTTCTTGTTCAGCCAGCCGTACAGAGGATCGTCGGCCCAGAGAAGGGAATCCACTTTGTAATCTTCCGCCGTGGCGTAGGAGGAGCGCTTGGGCTTTTCCGCATTCATGGTGCGGCGGAGCATGTCCCGGAAATAAGGGCCGACGCCCGTGGTGCGGTCTCCGGTGCGGGTGTGCAGGGTGATGGGAAGCGCCTGCAGGGAATCACATTCCGCCTGGGTGAGATAATGCATGTCGGCCATGCGGCCCAGCACCAGGTTCCTGCGCTTGAGGGCGTTTTCCGGATTCAGGGACGGGTTGTACCGCGTGGGTTTGTTCACCATGCCCACCAGCACGGCGCTTTCTTCCGGCCGAAGCTCTGAGGGGTGCTTCCCGAAGAACTGGTTGGCGGCCGACGAGATGCCGTAGGAGTTGGAGCCGAAGAAAATGGCGTTCAGGTACATGTCCACGATCTCTTCCTTGGTGTAGTTGCGCTCCAGCTTGATGGCGGTGATCCATTCCTTGAGCTTAATCCAGATCATCTTGACCTTCCCCACATGCTCTCCGCGGGGGTACAGGGTCTTGGCCAGCTGCTGGGTGATGGTGGAGCCGCCGCCCTGGGAGGAATCCCGGGACAGCAGGGTCTTGAACAGCACACGGGCCAGGGATTCGAAATCCACGCCGGAATGCTTGTAGAAGCGTTTGTCTTCCGTGGCCACCGCCGCCTGCACCAGGGAGGGAGCCAGCTCTTCGTAGCCGACGAACGTACGGTTCTCTATATGATAAGTGGTAATAATCTCCCCCTCTTCCGCGATGACCTGGGTGGCCAGTTTGGAATCCGGGTTTTCCAGCTCTTCAATGGAAGGGATGTCTGCGAAGGCCCAGACAATGCACAGTAGCAGCAAAAAAGCCACGATGGGCACGAGCAGCAGAATCCAGAACCATTTGACTATTTTCTTTCTCAGCGTATCTGTCATTGCAAAAAAATTTGTCCGCGCACAAGACCTTAGGTCTTGAAGCAGGATTGAGTTTACAAAAATAATCAGAAAATTTGGAAAAATCCCCGGATTGTGCTTTACTTTGCAAAAGAAATCGGGCTTCAGCCCCCAAAACGAAAGACTATGCAGGGTAAAAACTTAGTGATTGTGGAGTCCCCCGGCAAGGTGAAGACCATCCAGCAGTACCTTGGAAAAGACTATCTGGTGAAGGCTTCCATCGGCCACATCCGGGACCTGGAGGAGCATAAGCTCAGTGTAGATATAGAACACGGATTCCAACCGGAGTATGTCATCCCCGCCGGAAAAAGGAAGGTGGTAGCGGAACTGAAAAAACTGTCGGCCGATGCCGATACCGTCTGGCTGGCCTCCGATGAGGACCGTGAGGGAGAGGCCATTTCCTGGCACCTTTCAGAGACCCTGGCCCTGCCCAAGGAAAAAACCCGCAGGATTGTCTTCCATGAAATTACCAAGAACGCCATCCTGGAGGCTATCGAACGGCCCCGGGACATAGACATGAACCTGGTCAACGCCCAGCAGGCCCGCCGTGTGATGGACCGTCTGGTGGGCTTTGAGCTCTCCCCCATCCTGTGGCGGAAAATCCAGCCCAAGCTGTCGGCCGGGCGCGTGCAAAGCGTCGCCCTCCGCCTCATCGTGGACCGGGAGAAAGAGATCATGCAGTTCAAGAGCGAACCCTACTATAGGATAGATGCCGTCTTCACTCCCAAGGACTCCGGCGTCAGCGTGAAAGCCTCGCTGGAGAACCGCTTCAACTCCGAGGCCGACGCCCGGAAGTTCCTCACGGACAGTATCGGCGCCACTTACCGGATAGAGTCTGTGGAAAAGAAGGAGGGGACCCGTTTCCCGGCCGCCCCCTTCACTACCTCCACCCTGCAGCAGGAAGCCGGCCGCAAGCTTCGGTTCCCGGTTTCCACCACCATGCGGGTGGCCCAGACCCTGTACGAGCGCGGTCTGATCACGTACATGCGTACAGACTCCACCAACCTTTCCTCGCTGGCCGTGGGTACGGCCAAGAAATACATCCTGGAACATTACGGAGAGGCCTATCACCATGCCCGCCAGTACAAGACCCGCACAAAGGGGGCCCAAGAGGCGCATGAGGCCATCCGTCCCACCTATATAGACCGCACGGAAATCGACGGCACCCCGCAGGAGAAAAAGCTCTACGAGCTCATCTGGAAACGCACCCTGGCCTCGCAGATGGCGGAAAGCCGCGTGATGAACACCTCGCTGAAAGTAGCCTCCGACAAGCGCCCGGAACGCTTTGCCATCCAGGCCGCGGAACTGCTGTTCGACGGCTTCATGAAGGTGTACATGGAAGGCCGCGACGACGAGACGGACTCCTCGGGAGAAGACGTCATCCTGCCGCAGATCAGCCCCGGCGACATCCTGCTGGACAAGGAAATCTCCGCTTCCTGCAAATTCACCCTGCCGCCCGCCCGCTACTCGGAGCCCGCGCTGGTGAAGAAGCTGGAAGAGCTGGGCATCGGCCGCCCGTCCACGTATGCCGCCACAGTAGACACCCTCACCCGGGGCCGCGGCTATGTGGTGAAGGGAGACAAGGAAGGCCAGACCTTCCCGGTGACCAACTATACCCTTTCCGGCGGCACGCTGCGAAGCTCCGAAAAGAAAGAGACCGTGGGGGCGGAAAAAGGCAAGCTGCTGCCACAGGAGATTGGCATGATTGTCACCGATTATCTGGTGAGCCACTTCACCGACATTCTGGACTATGATTTCACCGCCACGGTAGAGGCCGATTTCGACGAGGTGGCAGAAGGGAAAAAGGCCTGGCGGGACGCTATCGCCAGCTTCTATACTCCCTTCCACGCCCACGTAGAGGACGTGCTGGCCGAAAAAACCTACAACAAAGTGTCCCGGGAACTGGGCACGGCTCCCGACGGGCAGAAAGTGATTGCCGCGTTCGGCAAATTCGGCGCCTATGTGCAGAAAGGAGAGGGGGAAAACCGCCAGAGCGCATCGCTGGGCCGGGGACAGCTGATAGAGACCCTCACCCTGGAAGAAGCCCTGAAACTGCTGGAGCTCCCCCGCACCGTGGGCCAATACGAAGGGACGGACATCGTCGCCCTCAAGGGGCGGTTCGGCCCGTACCTGAAATACGGCGACAAAAATGTCCGGCTGCCCCGGACGGAAGACCCGCTCACCGTGAGCCTGGACAAGTGCATAGCACTTATCAATGAATCACTTAGTGAAAAACAAGCCCCGGCTTTCATTGCCGACTTCGGGGAGATCAAAGTGGTGAACGGACGCTATGGTCCATATATTAAGATGGGCGATTCCAATTACAAAATTCCCAAAGGAACAGATGCGGCTACGCTCACAGAATCTGATTGTCAGGCGATTATAGACAATTCGGCACCTACGTCAAAATTCAAAAAAAGGAGTAAAAAATAAAAAATTTTTTGTACTTTTGTGACGGTTAGTTATAAACTGTAAGTAATATGCCTAGTTACCACATTGACCAAATAGATCAGAAAATCCTTTCCTTCCTGGTAAAGAACGCCCGCATGCCTTTCCTGGAAATTGCCCGTGAATGCGGCGTTTCGGGCGCTGCCATCCACCAGCGGGTGAAACGGCTGGAGGCCAACGGCGTAATCACCGGTTCCCGCCTCCTGGTGAAACCGCAGGCCCTGGGGCTCAACGTATGCGCCTTCGTGAGCATCTCCCTGTCGGAGTCCACCAAGTATCCGGAGGTAATCGCCAACCTCAAGCGTATTCCGGAAATCGTTGAATGCCACTTTGTTACAGGAAAATATGCTATTCTGGCCAAGTTGTATTGCCTGGACAACGACCACCTGATGGAGGTGCTCCTGAACACCATCCAGAAGATTCCCTACATCCAGTCCACAGACACCATGATCTCCCTGGACGAGCCCATCGAGCGCCAGGTGTGGGTGAAAGATTTCCAAAGCACCAGCTATACCGGCCGGTCCTAGTCAGTCAAGGGCAGCAGCACCCGGGCAAGGGAAAGATCCTCCGGGGTGGTGATTTTGAGATTGTACCGCTCTCCTTCCGTGAACGAGAGCGGTATTCCGTATCTTTCCGCCACCGAAGCGTCGTCGGTGAAGGCGGTGTCGAACCCCTGGGTATAGGCAGCCTTGAGGTCTTCGCTGTGGAATATCTGGGGTGTCTGCGCCCCGAAGACGCGGCTGCGGTCCAGGCTTTCTCCGGAACTGACCAGTCGGCCCTGCTCCGTGCGGTCCAGCAGTTTGAGCGTTTCTACGCTGGGGCGGACAGGGATCAGGGCGGGGACCAGTTCGGCCTCCTGCCAGAGACGGCGGATGAAGGCGGCGGACAGCAGCGGACGCACCCCGTCATGAACGGCCACCAGGGCCCCGTCCGGCACGTATTCCAGCGCATTCTTCACGGAATGGAAACGGGTGAAACCGCCTTTGACCAGCCGCTGCCGGCAGCGGAAACCCTCCTGCAGGCAATACTGCCGCCAGGATACCACGTGCGACTCCGGAAGGGTGGTAATGATCTGAATGTCCGGGGTGGCCTCCAGGAAACGCTCCAGCGTCAGGCGCAGGATGGGCTTTCCGTCCAGCTCCAGAAATTGTTTGGGGATACCGGCCCCCATCCGGGTTCCGGTTCCTCCTGCCGTAACAATCAAATACCTTTTTCTGGCCATGGTCCAAATAATTTATGCTAATATAAGATTTTTTTCTTAATTTTGAACGATTATTCCAAATTGGTAATTAGAGAGATAAAAACATATGGCGCTACGCTTTTTGAACCAAGAACTGGCTATCGACCTGGGCACCGCAAACACCGTCATTTTCCAGAATGACCAGATCGCCCTGGACGAGCCCTCCATCGTGGCCATCGACAACCAGACAGGGAAGTGCATCGCCCTGGGCCAGAAGGCCAAACTGATGCACGAAAAGACCAACCCCGGCATCAAGACCGTCCGTCCCCTGAGAGACGGCGTCATCGCAGACTTCAATGCCGCGGAGATGATGATCAGAGGCTTCATCAAGCAGGTAAACTCCCGCCATAGAAGCCTTTTCGCCCCGAACCTCAAGCTGGTGGTGGGTATCCCTTCCGGCTCCACGGAGGTGGAAATCAGAGCCGTGCGGGACTCCTCGGAGCACGCCGGCGGCCGGGACGTATACCTGATTTATGAGCCTATGGCCGCCGCCCTGGGTATCGGCCTGGACGTGGAAGCGCCTAAAGGCAACATGGTGGTGGACATCGGAGGCGGCACCACGGAAATCGCCGTCATTTCCCTGGGCGGCATCGTGCAGCAGGATTCCATCCGCGTGGCCGGCGACGTTTTCACGGCCGACATCCAGAATTACCTGCGCCAGCAACACGTAATCAAGGTGGGTGAAACCACGGCGGAAAAAATCAAGATCGCCGTGGGTGCCGTAATCCCTACGCTGGACGTGGAGCCGGAACCCTTCCTGGTCCGCGGTCCCAACCTCATGACCGGACACCCGGTAGAGGCCCTGATTCCCTATCAGGAAATCGCCCACTGCCTGGACAAATCCATCGCCCGCCTGGAAGCCTCCATCCAGCAGGTCCTGGAGCAGACCCCGCCGGAGCTCTACTCCGACATCGTGGAAAACGGTATCTTCCTCAGCGGCGGCGGCGCCCTGCTCCGCGGCCTGGACAAACGGCTCTCGGAAAAGGTGAACATTCCGTTCCACGTAGCGGAAGACCCGCTCCGCGCCGTTGCCCGCGGCACCTGCATCGCCCTCAAGAATACGGACAACTACTCCTTCCTGATGCGTTAATCCCATGCGTTCCCGGAAGGTACTTCCCCGTCTGATCAGTATCGCCATCTTCATCCTTTTGGAGGTGGCGTCACTGCAACTATTGTCCAGCAACGCCGACTTGCAGCGCCTGTGGATCAACAAGAGCATCCACGGCTTTATGGGGACGGTCTGGGGAAGCACCCAGCGGGTGCAGAATTTCTTCCGCCTGGGGGCCACCAACAAGGAACTCGCCCAGGAAAACGCCCAATTGCTGAAAGAACTGATGACCGCCCGGGAGGCGCTCCGCCAGGCCCGCACGGACACCATGCGCTCCGGCGTCGTCCGGGACACCGGCTTCGTGATCATCCCCGCAGAGGTTGTGAAAATGAGCCGGAACACCCAGCACAACTACCTGATCCTGAACCGGGGCTACGAAGACGGCATCCAGGAGAAATCCGGCATCATCACCCGGAACGGGGTTGTGGGCATGATAGACGCCGTCAGCGCCCACCATGCCTATGCTTTCTCTTTCCAGAATGCCGATATCTCCATCAGCGCCCGCCTGGGCCAGGAGGGCGGTACGGGACTGCTGGTCTGGGATGGAAAAACCAGCCGGGGCGCCATTCTCAAGGAGATTCCCCTCCAGTACAAGTACAACCCCGGAGACACCGTCTTCACCAGCGGCCACTCGCTGCTCTTCCCGCCGGACATCCCGCTGGGCGTAGCCGGGAATTCCCGGATTATCAACGGGGCCACCAACGAAATCGAAGTCAACCTGTTCCAGGACTTCAGCGCTATCCGTTATGTTTCCGTGGTGCACAACACCGCGTTTGACGAAATAGAGGAGTTTGTACCATGAAAAAGACCGGTTTCTGGCTCATCTACCTGCTCCTGCTAGTCGCCCAGCTCCTCCTGAGCACCTACGCCAACTTCACGCCCTACGTGATGGTGACGCTCCTGCCGGTGATGGTCCTGTGCATCCCCATCCGGGTGGGAACCACCCTGGCCATGCTCATCGCCTTTGCCAGCGGCCTGGCGGTAGACGCCCTGTCGGAAGGCATCCTGGGGCTCAACGCCCTGGCACTGGTTCCCGTGGCCTTCGCCCGGTTCGGCATCATCCGCCTCATCTTCGGCGGGGAACTCTTCGCCCGTGAAGAGGATTTCTCCGTCCACCGCAGCGGATTCTGGAAAGTGGCCATTGCCGTCGTGCTGTCCACCGCCCTGTTCCTGCTGGTCTATATCTGGGCCGACGGGGCCGGCACCCGTCCCCTCCTGTTCAACGCCCTCCGCTTTGCGGGCTCCCTGGCGGCCAGCACCGCCCTCTCCTTCCTGGCGATAGACCCGCTTGCCCCGGATTCGCGCAAATGAGCGGAGATACCCGTCATATCCGTCTGTTTATCGGCCTGGGAATCGTTGTACTGCTGCTCCTGGGCAAGATTTTCTCTCTCCAGATCCTGGAGGGCCGGTACAAGGAAGACGCAGACCGCAACTCCACCATCTACGAGACCATCTACCCCACCCGGGGCGTCATCTACGACCGCAACGGAGAAATCCTGGTGGGCAACAAAGTGGCCTACGACATCCTGGTGAGTCCGCGGGAAGTGCAGCCCTTCGACACGGTGGCCCTGGCTACGGTCCTGGGCGTGGAACCGTCTTTCATCCGGGCACGGTTGCAGGAATATGCGCGGCGGCGCTCGTCCATCGGCTTCCAGTCGGTGACCATGCTCAGGATGGTCCCGGCCGAAACTTACATGCGCTTCGACGAGGTGAAATACCGTTTTCCCGGCTTCAAGGGGCAGGTGAGAGGCATCCGTGACTATCCCGTGAACGCAGGAGGGAACCTGCTGGGTTACGTATCCGAGGTAAACCAGGACTACATAGACAGCCATCCCGGGTTGTACCGGAGCGGAGACTACGCCGGCATGACCGGCATCGAGGCCGCCCGGGAGGCGGACCTGCGCGGAGAAAAGGGATACCACATCTACCTGAGGAATTCCCGGAACCAGATTGAGCAGCCCTACAAGGACGGCGCCGAAGACAAGGAGGCCGTCCCCGGACACGATATCGTCACCACCATCGACGCCACGCTGCAGCAATACGGGCAGCAGCTGATGCAGAACAAGGTGGGCTCCATCGTCGCCATCGAACCCTCCACCGGGGAAATCCTGGCACTGGTGTCCTCGCCGGGCATTGACGTAGAGCAGCTGGCCGATATCGGCAAACACTACAACGAGATTGTCCAGAACCCCTACAAGCCCATGTACAACCGGGCCGTCCAGGCGTCCTATCCGCCCGGGTCTGTGTTCAAGCTGGTGAACGGGCTCATCGGCCTGCAGGAAGGCGTGCTCAAGCCCAGCTACACCTATCCCTGCTATCAGGGCTATCACTTCGGGGCCGGGCACAAACTGGGCTGCCACAGCCACAAGAGCCCCATCAACATGGAAGAGTCCATCATGATGAGCTGCAACGCCTATTACTGCTACGTGCTCAAGAACATCCTGGACAACAAGAAATACGCGAACGTGGCCGAAGCCTTGGACGCCTGGCACGAGTACGTGGAAAGCTTCGGTTTCGGCCGCAAGCTGGGAAGCGACTTCCCGGCAGAGCTCTCCGGCAGCATCCCCACCTCCCGCACCTACAACCGCGCCTACGGACGGGGAAGATGGAACTCCACCACGGTGATTTCGCTTTCTATCGGCCAGGGAGAAATCCTGGCCACGCCCATGCACCTGGCGAACCTGTGCGCCACCATCGCCAACCGGGGGTATTACTATATCCCGCACATCGTGAAGGCCTCGGAAGGCGTAGAGATAGACCCGCGCTTTACTGAAAAGCAGTACACGAAAGTTGACACCACGCACTTCAGCAAGCTCATCCGCGGCATGTGGCGGGCGGTGAATTCCGGCGCCGGCATGGGCGGAACGGCCTGGGTTGCCCATATCGATTCACTGGACGTGTGCGGCAAAACCGGAACGGCCCAGAACCCCCGGGGAGCGGACAATTCCGTGTTCATCTGCTTCGCCCCCATGGACAATCCCAAGATAGCGATCGCCGCCTATGTGGAAAACGGCGGGTTCGGCGCGACATACGCAGCCCCCATGGCCTCGCTCATGGTAGAGAAATACCTCAAAGGCACGGTGAAACGCACTGCGCTGGAAGAGCGGATGAAAAACGCGGACCTGATGTCCCGGGTAAAGACCAATTAGATGATTACGGAAGGAGCCATACCTCAGCGGCGTCTGCGGCAGTCGATTGACTGGGCGCTGGTGGGCGTATATCTTGTCCTGCTGCTCATCGGCTGGATCAGCATCTATGCCTCGATCCACTCCACCGGGCCTTCCTCCATTTTCGCCTGGAGCGCCCGCAGCGGAAAACAGTTCGTGTGGATGCTTACGGCACTGGGCCTGGGCGGGCTGATCCTGTTTATCATCCCGCCCAAAATCTGGGAGGCGCTGCCCATTCCCATGTACCTGGCCGTGCTGGGGCTGCTGGTCCTGGTCATCTTCGTGTCCAAAGACGTCAAGGGCTCCCACTCGTGGTTTGAGCTGGGGCCTGTCAAATTCCAGCCGGCGGAAATATCCAAGATAACCACTTCCCTGCTGCTGGCCTTCGTGCTCAGCCAGCAGAATTTCAAGATGGGCCGATTCAAAGATTTCGTCCTGGCGGTCCTGGTCATCGCCGTCCCCATGCTGGTGATCGTGGCGGAGAGCGAGACCGGAAGCGCCCTGGTGTATGCCGGGTTCATCTTTGTCCTGTACCGGGAGGGGCTGTCGGGCTGGTGGCTGGGACTGATCGGCCTGGTGATCGGCCTGTTCATCTCTACCCTTACCCTGGGGGCCTACTGGTCTGTCATCGTGCTGCTGGGCGTACTGGTGGTTTCCACTTCCCTCTCCGGCGGGGATTTCTGGAAGAAACTGGGGCTAGGCGGGGCCTTTGTGCTGCTGATGGCATTTCTGCCATCGGCCTGGGATGCCGTGTGCGCCTGGGTCCAAGGGCGCATGGACTGGATGGCCAACGTAGCCTGGGTACCGGCCGCCGGGGAAAGCCAGACATATTTCTGGAGCTTCCTCCTCAAGGTTAAGCCCATCTATATCCTGCTGGCGCTCAGCATCCTGGCCATTCCGCCGCTGGCACGGTACGCCTACCGAAAAAGGGACGGATTCATGGCAGTCGCCCTGGCCACCTTTGTGGCGGGGGTGCTGCTGGTCTTTTCGGCCGACTACATCTTCCAGGAAGTGCTGCAGCCCCATCAGCGTGGCCGTATAGAGGTTCTGCTGGGCATGAAGGAAGACCTTTCAGGCGTGGGCTACAACGTGAACCAGTCCAAGATTGCGATCGGCTCCGGCGGCATGTTCGGGAAGGGGTTCCTGCAAGGGACGCAGACCACCTTCGGCTTTGTCCCGGAGCAATCGACAGACTTTATCTTCTGCACTGTAGGCGAAGAATGGGGCTTTGTGGGCTGCCTGGTGGTGATTCTACTCTATACTTTCCTGATTGTACGGCTTATCCTGGATGCCGAACGCTGCCGGGGAAAATTCACGCGTATCTACGGCTACTGTGTGGCCGCCTGTTTTTTCATGCACCTGTTCATTAACGTGGGCATGACCGTGGGGCTGATGCCGGTAATCGGCATTCCGCTGCCCTTTCTCAGCTACGGAGGGTCCTCGCTGTGGGCCTTCACCGTGCTGTTGTTTATTTTCCTGGCCTTGTACCGGGACGAGAAAAAGTATTTCTGATGAAAAGATTGATGCATCTGCTCCTACTGGCGGCCTTGCTGCTGCCCTGCGCCTGCCAGCGGACCGAAGACCCGGTGGACACCCCCACTGAAAAAGGTCTTTCCTACTACACCAACCTGTTCGCATTCAATATTATGCACACTTTCTACCTCTGGGTGGACGAGATGTCTGACGCCCTGTCCGACTGGAAGTACGGGGACGACCCGGTAGAGAAAGTGGAGGCTGCCCGCTACAAGGACGCGGACGGGAACCTGGTGGACAAATGGACCCGCGTGCTGCCGGATTACCACAGCTTCCTGGGAAGCCTAACCGGCAACAACCTGAGCTACGGCTTCGAGTTCAGCCTGTACTATGCCGACCAGGCCAAGGAAAAAGTCTGCATGGTCGTGAAGTATACCTACGGGTCGTCCCCTGCCGCGAAAGCCGGCATCCTGCGCGGACACGTCATCACCTCCCTGGACGGGGAAGAACTGACGGCCGACAACTACACCACGGTGCTCCAGAAGTTTTACGAGAGCCAGTCTGTCCGGCTGGGCTTCTCTACCGGAAAAACCGTCACCCTGGAAGCCGTGCAAATGTACGAGAATCCGGTTCAGACCTCCCGTACCCTGACGGTGAACGGGAAAAGCATCGGCTATCTGCACTTCACCAGTTTCACCATGGAGGCCACCCGGGACTTGGAGCGCGTGTTCCGGACCTTCAAGGAGAAGGGCGTAGAGGAACTGGTCCTGGACCTGCGGTACAACGGCGGCGGATACACCCTCACCAGCGCCGTCCTGGCTTCCATGATCGCCCCGCTGGAAGATGTGACGGCCGGCAAAATCTTTAACAAGGAGCTGTTTAACGCAAAGCTCACCGAAGAGAACTCCGAGCATTCAACCACGCCCTTCGCCACGGATTTCCATATCAGCTCCGGCCGCGATTCCTACTCGGTCCATCCCGGAGAAGTGAACCCGGGTATCCGGAAGCTTTGGGTAATCACCACGGAAGAGACTGCGTCGGCCTCGGAGGCGCTCATCTGCGGGCTCAAACCCTACATGGACGTCACCCTGGTGGGCGAAAAGACATACGGGAAATTCTGCGGCGGTTACCTGATCCAGGCGCAGGACTGGTACACCTCCCTGTCCAAGCAGAAAGACAACGACGAAGACTGCGACAAGGCCATCGAGCTCACCAAAGATTGGGGAATCTATGTGATTTCGTCCCGCTACTCGGACTGCAACGGTGTCACCCTGAGCATGCCTTCCGGCATCCCGGCCGACTATCAGGCGAAAGACAATCCGCTGGACGGCACACAGCTGGGAGACCCGGCCGAAACCATGTTCGCCACCGCGCTGGCCCTTTCTGCCGGGACACCGGTCAGCACCAAGTCGGCCGCCACCGCCTGTTCCCTGGAGCCGCTTCCCCATGCACTTCCCGCCGAATACGGTATCCGCGTAAATCAGCCTGCCTTATGATAATCCTTGTCACCGGCGCCAGTAGTGGAATCGGATTTGACGCAGCCCGCACCCTTGCCCGCAAAGGACACACCGTTTATGCGGCCGCCCGCCGGACAGCCCTGATGGAGCCGCTGAAGGCCGACGGTGTCATCCCCCTGTACCTGGATGTCTGCGACGAGTCTTCCATGGAGGCCTGCGTGGCTGCGGCCGGGGCCGTGGATGTGCTCATCAACAACGCCGGATATGGTTATTTTGCGCCGTTGGAGTGCGCTTCCATGGAAGATGCCCGCCGGCAGATAGAGGTGAATGTCTTCGGCCTTGCCCGGCTTTGCCAGCTGGTGCTTCCGGGAATGCGGGAGCGCGGCCACGGCCGGATTATCAACGTGGGCTCTGTCGCAGGACATGCCCCCATGTACTTCGGCGGTTGGTACAACGTGTCCAAATACTCCGTAACCGCCTTCTCCGATGCGCTGCGGATGGAAATGAAACCCTTTGGCATCCAGGTGGTTCTCATCGAACCGGGCCCCATCCGGACCAACTGGGGGATTATCGCGGCAGACCACCTGGCCGACTCTGCCCAGGGCACGGCTTACTCGGAGGCTGCCCTGCGGGAAGCGGCCGTGATGCGGAAGGGGTATTCGCTCAAGGCGCTGTCGGCCCCGTCGGTTGTGACCCGCCGCATTGTCAAGGCGGTTTGCTCCCGCCGGCCCCGCACCCATTATCGGCCCGGGGTGGGAGCGTCCAGCATTGTATTCTGGCACACGGTCCTGCCCACCCGCTGGTGGGACGCCCTCATGCGGGTGCTGGGAAGCCCCTCTCTGGCCCGTTTTGCCGAAAAGCTTTAGGAAGCGGCAATGGCGCGAAATGGGGCCGGAAGAAGGTGAGGCGACAGGGCTCCTTGTGAACGCAAAGCGCTCATTATCAGCGCGTTACGTCTTTACCTTCAACCCATTCGGCATGGAGGTAATTGCATAACACAATCTGTATCAACCACTTCCCTTCACGCATACACCTTTCAAAAATTATTACTACCTTTGTGGTCCAGATTCTTCTGAACGCCAAACGCCTTGGTGGTGGAATGGTAGACACGAGGGACTTAGACACGCTCTTACAGATAACTATCGGGGAAGAGCACATTTGAGTGCACTCTCTGAAAAGAGAGATGTAGAATGTCGTAAATTCAAGGAAGCCTTAACGGATAATGCCGATGGTAATCTTGAGCCAAGCCTCCGGAAGGAGGAAGGTGCAGAGACTAGACACGACACACCTAAAGAGCCTCGCTCCACGGTGAAGGAATAGTCCAGACCACAAACAGAAATGGTGGCGAAAGCCATAGTGGTAAGAAAATCCCTTGGCCCGAAACGGCCGTGCGGGTTCGATTCCCGCCCGGGGCACGGTTATCGCCCTTTCAGGTAGCTGGAAGGGCGATAATTTTTCGCTTGGACAACAGCGGAACTGCTTGCCGATGGTGTTTCTCTATATCAAGCCGTCTCTATGGCTGCTGCTTGAGCCAGGCGGCGGGGGAGAGGCCGGTGATGGCGGTGAAATTGCGGTAGAAGGTGGCGTTGCTGGAGAAGCCGGCGTCCTCTGCCAGGGCGGTGATCTTGG
>CAMHST010000038.1 GCA_946187865.1 uncultured Bacteroidales bacterium | reverse complement strand
GAAGAGATTGTATGTGCGGAGACAATCTACCGTTGGATCTGGCAGGAGAAGCGCCACGGCAACGACCATGAATATTCGTATATGGGGTACAGCGGCACCTATTGGAGCGCCACCTCGGGTGACGACTATGAATCGGGCTACACCTTCATATTCTCGCATCGCTATTATAACGAGCACGAGGAGGACTATTACTGGGGCGCCCCCATCCGTGCTGTCTTTTCCATTGACTGAGTCCTTGTTCCCGGACAGCGGGAATGTCTATCGCAATTCCCCGGAAGAACTCTTGAGGCCGTAGGGGGGAGGCTTACTTGTGCGTCAGTGTCCAACGGGTGACGTCATTGTCCTTGAGATCCTTGACGGTGCTGACGGTCCATATGTAATTCGTCGTCTCCGTGCCCGCCGTCCACGTGCTCAAACCGTCGATGGTCACAGTGCCGCCTCCTTTTCCACTGCCTATCGGAGCCTCGGCAGGGAAGCCCATCGTGGCGGTGAGGCTCGTCAGTCCGCTACCGATGGTGATGGTGCCGCAGGAGCCTCCGTCTCCACTGCCGATACCAGCGCTCCTTTTCATGCCCGAGGCCGTGACGATGCCTCCACTGATCTTGATGCCGTCGCAGGTGCCAGATTGTCCCGTTCCGATGCCAGCAGACCACGTGCCCCCCGTAGCCGTAATGGTACCACCACTAATGGTTATTTTGCCGCAGGAAGATGCCCATCCGCTGCCGATGCCTGCAGAATAATCTCCACCCTGAGCCGTGATAGTGCCGCCCTTGATGACGATGTTTCCGCAGTTAATCGGAGTATCCGGAGTTTCGGGGTCGGGGTTAAGGACACAGCCGCCACCGATGCCTGCACCGTACTTGTTACTACTGACGTTAAGCGCACCGTCGCCTTGGATGGTAAGCGTTTCTCCACTCGGTATCCAGATACCTGGATAACCATTACCGTAGGACCTTACAGTATTTGTACCAGCGAGGTTGATGGTGGCCGAACCCTTGCATTCGATGCCTGCCCAGTTATAGGCCTCGTCGTTGGAACCAGCGATGGTTACGCCGTTTAGGGTAACTTCGTTACCGGCTTTGATGCTCACTATATAGTTGCCGGCTAGTGTGCCGTAGGCGATGTCACCGTTTTTTAGTGTCACGTCACCGGTTGCAGCCGAGAGATCTACATTACCACAGTTCATTTTCACGCCGATAGAGTAGTACTTTCCATTGGTGAATGTTACGCCTATCTTCTCGTAAAAATAGGCGTCCGTGTTATCTGAGGCTTGAAGCGAGACGATGTCGCTGCCGCCGGGGATGGCCACGAAGATATCACTCATCGGGGCATCGAGCCTAACCTTGTAGGTTTTTAAGCCGAATTTCACGTTCAGGTTCGTAGCGGCAAAAGCCGTTCCGTCGGGACGCTTCAAAGAGAACTTCACTATGGCCTGCTGGTTCTCAAAAGTAGCGGCGGTAGTTGTAATCTTGTCGTCGACCACGGTAACTACTTTGACGGTGGCTATGGCTACGTCGCATTTCTCGGCGATGAACTCCAGCGTACCTTTCTGCGTTAAATAACTACCGAGTTCGTATTTTAGAGTAAGAACGTCGCTTTCGTTGGGTTTTCCCGTGAGTTCGCCTGTCAGCGTGCAGGTGAATCCGTCGGCCGATACGCTGGTGGCCGTCAGTGTGCCGAGACTAATGGCTACATCGCCTGAGCCCTTGTAGACGGCCACCTTATCGCCCGCCGTCCACGTAGCATAGAGTGTCTTGCCGTTGGAGCCACCAAAAGCCAGTGCGCGGGTTGTGGGTTCATCGCCGCCCTTGGTGGCTGCGACAGTGAGGGTGTAAGTTTTCGGCGCTTCCGTCGTAGGCGAAGGTTCTTCGATGGTATTGATCTCTTTGCTGCATGCCGACATTCCGGCGATGAGGGTTGCGGCCATGACCAGCCAGCCCGTAAAGTTCATGAGTTTTTTCATCGTTGAGCCCTCCTATATCCACACGTCTTCTATGGCTTCGCCGTAGCCTTTACGTGAGCCTCCCATACCTTCTACGCTTTGGCATATAACGCCCTCAAAGGTCACATCCACAACGGTGACTGCGGGGGCTTCGTACGCATTCTCGATAGCTTCCATAATAATACACTACTTTTTTAAGGAATGCGAATGTAATAATTTTGCTTTAAAAATCCGCGTTTTCCCTGATATTTTGTTGTTTCGGCCGCCCGGGCACCATACAGACTGTTTTTAGGGTATTAAAAACACTTTTTGAAAAGAAAAAAGGATGACTTCAAAAGCCATCCTTTGTGCGCGAAATCAGCGCTGAAACGACTTGTGTAAATTGCGTATTTTCAACTTATTAGTAAGTCTTAGTGCTGGATTGGTACCATTGTGGGAGGGGCTTTGGGTATCAACTATTTCCGCTTAGCCTGCCAGCCGTCCGGCATGCTTTCTTCGGCAACCTTCCTTAAACGGGCCGTCATGTTTTCATCCAGCCCGCAGGAGGAGGCATTCTTGTCGAAGGGCTCTCCGTAGATCATCAAATAATTAACGCAGGCTTTCAGGTAGGAGCCATAGCCGTTCTGGTGCTTCTGGTCATCGGCGAGAAGCGGAATGTCCGGACAGGTCTGTCGGGCCAGCGCAAACGCGCGTCCGATGTAGGAGACCTTGTCGCCGCAGATGCCGGCCAGGAGTTCTGTGCCCTGGTCGGAGAGCCGGTCGAAAGCTTCCAGGCTGCCAAAGCCGCCACAGTTGCCGGCGGGGTAAGACCAGGTGCTTTCCAGGAAGATGACCGCCTCCGGCGAATATTGCCGCACGCGGCCGGTCAGTTCCTTCGCATCCGCAAGGACGTAAGGGTACCGCGCCGGGTCTTGTCCGAAGCGGGCGTGCAGCTGGCTCTGGTTCTGCAGGAAGACAAAATCGAAGGTGTCCCCGGCCGATGGCCGCTCAATGGCGTTCAAAGTTTCGTCCCGACGCAGATGCCTCCCGAAAGTGTAGCCCCCGACATACTGGGCGTTCATGAGAATCTTATGGCCCTGGCTGGCCGCCAGATCCACAAGTTTCTGGTGGGCTTCCTCGACATAGGTGAAGGAATTGCCGATGCACAGGACCCGTTTCGTATCCTTGATGGGAACGGTGCCATCGGGAACCTGTCCCGCGCAGGGGAGAAGGAGAAAGCAGAGCAGGGCTCCAAGCAGTGTCTTTTTCATCATGTGTTATTGTTCGTTTTTAAAGTTATAGGCTTTTGTTTACTACCCTTCAAATTTAGCAAAAATTACTCTTTCCGCATCGTCACCTGCCATAAAAGCGTGTTGAGTCCGAACCGCACGCCCACACAAGTGGCTGATGCAAAACAAAAAAATACGGCCTAACGGTAGTCTTTTTTGTATGTCAATCGGAGTCAACCTAAATCAGGAAATGTCAATTATATCGATTTGAGTGCCTGGAACCACTAATGGACAAAAAAAAGGATGGCCTTGAAGCCATCCTTTGTGCGCGAAATCAGAGTCGAACTGACACGTCCTTTCGGACACTACCTCCTGAGAGTAGCGCGTCTACCAATTCCGCCATCCGCGCATCATTTGTGGACTGCAAATATACGGACTTTTTTTGGATTCACAAATTTTTTAGACGATAATTTCAAGTGGAATTACGCGGGACCAGTTGTCGGCCCGGATTGTGAGGGCGGTGACAGAGAGTTGGATTTCCAAGGTGAGGTCTTCCAGGTCCGGGGCTGTCCAGGAGAATCCGGCCTCCTCCAGGTAGTAGCCCAGATTGAAGCTTCGGACTATCCGGTCTGGCATGGTAATATCCAGCAGCAGAAGCTGTTCCGGTCTCTGGCGAGGGAGCCGGATGCACTGGCCGCTGTCCAGTCGGCAGGAGAAAGAACCCTCTATAGGGGTTCCGTCCCAGCGAATGGCGTCTACTTTGCCCCGCACTTCGCTCCAGTAGGGCTCTCCCCAGCCTTCCGGCCCGTCAAACAGGATGGTTAATCCGCAGAAATGCTTTTGCATCACTATGTTAACGGCGGCAGTGTCCCGTGAGGTATCTACATCGGCCCCGAACAGATAGACAGGCGGGCTGTCGTAGCCATAAGGGATGTTCACGGTTTCGTCACCTTCCAGCGTGGCCCCCGCCACCGCCCTTACCAGCGCTCCGCTTTTCGGGGGCCTTACCACCAGAACGGTATCCCGGGACACTTCCAACTCCTGCCTGAACCCTTCCCCTGTCACCAGGATCCGGGCAGGGGAAAGGGGCAGGCTCTCCAAACGGATGTACAGCGCGCACGGACAGTCTTCCCGGCTCTCTTTCACGGTACAGGATGCCTCAAATAGGAAAACGAGCATTACGGGAAGGGCTTTCCGCAGGGCTGTGAGAATCCTTTCAGAATACATACACCACAGAGAGCATGAAATCCGATGGCAGGATGAAACTCCGTTCCCCGGAGTCCAGGGTGACTCCGCAAACGGGGCAGGAATAAGTGGTATAGCGGTCGTATCCGCCCCAGATGCCCAGCCCCACATCCAAGTTCAGGTGTTCGTTGAGCATATAGGAATAGCCGCCCGACAGGCCCAGCCCGTATCGGTCTCCTTCGTCGGTCTCCGGCGACCGGATGCCGCCCCGGTTGTATTCCTGGTACTGCAGGCGCGTCCCCGCCCACCAGCCGGAATAGGCATGCCAGGGCCAGAAACGCACGCCCAGCCCATAGAGTTGCTGCCGGGCCGACAGCGGCTCTCCTTGCTTCTGGTAGTGGAAAGGGTTGAATTTGGCCACGGCTGTCATGGACCAGTGCTGCCCGGTAGCCAGGCTTCCTTCCAGGTTCAGGGTGCCGAAGTTGGCATAGTCCAGCACATTGGTCGCGAGCGCCCACCGCTGGGCGTGGCACGAAAGGCTGATACAGGCGGCCAGAATCGCCATCAGAATTGCTTTTTTATTTGCCATAGAGGGTAAAGGTTTCATTGATCAGTGATTCCCGGTCCGGGTACATGGACACGAGTTCTTCTTTGAGGTCGTCCGTGGAACAGACATTCGGCTTCAGCGCCCGGAACAGTTCACCCCGGGACATACCCCGTTCGTACAGGTAGGAGAAGATTTCCGGATGGAACCAGTAGGAGGTTCCGAAGGTGGGCATCGGCACATTGTACCGGTCTTTGTACAGGGAGGCCTCCATGAAGTAGGCCCACATTTCGCCCACTTCGCAGTAGCCCGACCCTTCCTGGCCCCCTGTCCCGTAAGCTTCTTTCCCTTCGGTGACAAAGGCTTCCAGGATATATTTGATGTACGGTCCCCAGAACTCGTTTCCGGCTATGGAATAGTGGCTGGCATGGGCAAGCTCGTGCACCGTGGCGTCGTACAGGTCGGCGTAGGTTTCCCTTTTTGCCGTGCCGATCGTGATATCCGGGGCGAAAAGCCTGACCAGGAAGGTGACGGCGGCCATATACTGCCCCAGATAGCGTTCCATCAGGCTCTGGATCAGGTTGAACTGGGGGAAGGCCCCGTGATGGAGCATGGCGGCGCTGGAGGATGCGATGTCCGGAAAGACCCAGATGCGCAGGTCGGCCGGGGGGAGCGCGATGTCCAGGTCGGTCTCGTTGCAGCGGGTATAGTACTCGTAGGCGGCATTGTTGATGACGCTGCGGCGGAACAGGTTGTCGTCGCTTTCCTGGGTGATGTTGAAGTCTATACCTTCCGGGCCGCCCTTGCCCAGGGTGCATACGGAGGCCGGAACCACGATCCAGTTGAAGCCGATGCTGAATCCCTGCTCATTTTTGAAAACCAGGCGGTAACGCGGGTCTCCGGAGAAGGTGGTTCCCATTTGGTAGTAGCCGTCGCGGTCGGTGTAGCAGGTGGCGATTTTCACGAAGATGTTGCAGGCCACCATGACGCTGGCCAGGCCGAAGGGCTTCCCGCCGTTGCAGTCCGGGTCTTCGATGGTGATCCGGCCGGCGGGTGCCTGTCCGCCGGCTTTGGTGGGCGGAACCCACAGGGCCTCATTCCCCGTGAGCCGGAAGGCTTCCTCTTCTACCCGCGACCAGTCTATCCCGGAATCATCGGCCCTTGTAACCGGGTCGTGCTCAGAGAGATAGCATTCGTGCAGCTTGTCGCAGCGTATCCCTTTCGGAAACACGAAGTCCCTGGGGACAAGGGTGTACTGCCAGGTAATCTGGTCTTCCTTCAGGAGGGGATCCTGGTAGTAGTCTCCCTCCCGGAGAATCTGGTAGTCCATCGGATGGTCCAGCAGGTACAGGCCGCTTTTTTCCAAGGTCCGGAGCTCTTCGTCGTTTTTGGGCAGGAAGCGTACATAGAGGTCTGTGGTCTGGATGTCAATCCGGTCGGCCTTGGTGGGGTAGGCTACTGCCAGTGCCGCCTTCATGTTTTCCGTTTTGTAGGGGTCATCCAGCTGCTCTCCCAGCTGGATCATGTCGTGGTAAACCTCTCCTTGTGGAAGCCGCAGCGGCCCGTCGGGGAAGTCATTGCTCTGGCAGGCCAACAGGCCCGGGAGCGGAAGCAGAAGTGTCAGGATCAGTCTTAAAGCTTTCATAACCGTTTGTTTTGCTGCAAAGCTGAAAAAACTTATCCGTGTACCCAAATGTGAAACGTTTAATCGTAAAATCGGCCTTGTAGGCATCTGGAAGGCCGATTTTTTCACGGGTCAGGGCTGCCAAATGCAGCAAAAAACTTTTCAAGTCCCTGGATGCCGGGAAAAATCGGCCCTGGAGAGGCCTGCAAGGCAGGTAAAAAAATTTTTCCCGATACGGCAAAAACGCGATTCTTGAAAAAGCCTATGGACTTTCCGTCAAAAAATGTTAATTTTGCAGGATTTATGAAAATGCGCTGCGAAGCGCTTTAGCCGAGAAATCCATATCATATGCAAGACATTAGAAATATCGCCATCATCGCCCACGTAGACCACGGTAAAACCACGCTGGTAGACAGAATGATTTATCAGGCCAACCTGGTTCGCAAGCCGGAAGATCTGGGGAACCTGATCCTGGACAACAATGACCTGGAACGCGAGAGGGGCATCACCATTCTGGCGAAGAATGTTTCCGTTACGTACAAAGGAGTTAAAATCAATATTATCGATACGCCCGGGCACAGTGACTTCGGCGGAGAGGTAGAGCGCGTCCTGAACATGGCGGACGGCGTGCTGCTGCTGGTAGATGCCTTCGAAGGCTGCATGCCCCAGACACGGTTCGTGCTGAACAAGGCCATCGACATGGGAAAGAAACCCATCGTCGTCATCAATAAGGTGGACAAACCCAACTGCCGCCCGGACGAGGTTCAGGAAGAGGTGTTCGAACTCATGTTCAACCTGGGCGCCAACGAGGACCAGCTGGAGTTCAAAACCATCTACGGCAGTGCCAAGCAGGGCTGGATGTCCTACGACTGGAAAAAGCCTGCCAGCGACATCACGGCGCTGCTGGACACCATCCTGGAAGAGATTCCCGCTCCTGAAATCAAGGAAGGAACCCCGCAGATGCTGGTTTCCTCGCTGGAATATTCTCCCTATGTGGGCCGGATCGCCGTGGGCCGCATCACCAGGGGCAACCTCAAAACCGGCATGCCGGTGTCCCTGTGCAAGCGCTACGATATCGTGGAGAAGAGCAAGATCAAGCAGCTGATGGTGTTCGAAGGCTTGGGAAAGGCCAACGTGGACGAGGTCCAGTGCGGTGACATTTGCGCCGTAGTGGGCATCGACGGCTTCGAGATCGGAGATACCATTGCCGATTTCGAGAATCCGGAGGCCCTGCCGCCCATCGCCGTGGACGAGCCCACCATGAGCATGCTGTTCATGATCAACAACTCTCCTTTCTTCGGCAAGGACGGCAAGTTCGTTACGTCCCGGCACATCAAGGAGCGTCTGGACAAAGAATTGGAAAAGAATCTGGCCCTGCGCGTAAAGCCTGGTGTAAATGCCGACAGTTTCGTCGTTTACGGCCGAGGCGTGCTGCACCTCAGCGTGCTCATCGAGACCATGCGCCGCGAAGGCTTCGAACTTCAGGTGGGTCAGCCCAAGGTGCTGGACAAGACCATCGGCGGAAAGCGCTGCGAACCCATCGAGGAGCTTTCCATCGAGGTTCCCGAGCAGTTTGTGGGTGCCGCCATCGAGCTCAGCACCCGTCGGAAAGGGGCCCTCATCCGGATGGAACCCCGTGGAGACCGGACCCTGCTGGAGTTCGAGATTCCCACCCGCGGCCTGATGGGCCTTCGCTCCAACCTCCTCACTGCCACGCAGGGAGAGGCGGTTGTGGCGCACCGGTTCAAGGATTATCAGCCGTACAAGGGCGATATCGAGATGCGGACCAACGGTTCCCTGGTGTCGCTGGAAACCGGCGAAGCCATTGCCTATTCCATGAACAAGCTGCTGGACCGCGGCCGCTTCTTCGTGGAGCCCGGTGAAGAGATTTACGGCGGCCAGGTCGTGGGCGAGCACACCCGCGACAGGGACCTGAACATCAATATCTGCAAGACCAAAAAGCTCACCAACGTGCGTGCTTCGGGATCGGACGAGAAAGTGGTGCTGCCTCCGGCCATCAAGTTCTCGCTGGAAGAAGCGCTGGAATATATCCAGGAAGACGAACTGGTGGAAATTACGCCCAACCACATGCGGATGCGCAAAATCCAGCTGGATCCGCTGGACAGGAAGAGAAATTCGGCCACAGAGGATTGATATTCCAAAAAATATTCGTATCTTTGCACCCCTTAATCTGTTTTTGTGGCGATGAATGCTTTCATTATCCCATTGAACGGTTGGGCCGCAGGGGAGCGGAAGTTCCACTTTCGTGCGGATACAGAGTTCTTTCATAGTTTTGGCAATACAGAAATCCTGGACGCCGATGTAAACGCGGAAGCGACGGTTTTGAAAAAGGATGCGCACAAGGTGGAGGCTGTACTTCACCTCAAAGGGACGGTCACCGTCCCGTGTGACCGCTGCCTGGAGCCTGTCGCCCTTTCCGTGGATGCAACCCCTTCAGAGGTCCTCACCCCGGGTGAGGGGGAAGTGGATTGGAACCTGAGCCAGGCAGTATACGACTATGTCTGTGTATCACTGCCGCTGCAGAAGGTTCATCCGGAAGGCACGTGCAATCCTGACACCGTCCGGTTTCTGGGCCAGTTGGGGCGTGGGAACGAGGAGGCTGAGGCAAGCGATGCGAACAGCCCGTTTGCTGCCCTGAAAGGACTTTTTGACGCTAATTAACAATATAAAAGATATAAACAATGGCACATCCGAAACACAAACTCTCCAAGCAGCGGAGAGACAAGAGAAGAACGCACGACTTCGCTCCCGTTCCCACCCTGGCTACCTGCCCCAATTGCGGCGCAACGGTTATGTATCACCGCGTATGCCCTGAGTGCGGTTACTATCGCGGTCGTCAGATTATCGTAAAGAGCGCTGAATAAGACGCTCTTTTTTAGTTGGCCTCATAGTTCAACGGATAGAACGGAAGTTTCCTAAACTTTAAATCGAGGTTCGATTCCTCGTGGGGCTACCCAAGTGGAATTTTCAGATTTTTCTGGAGATTCCACTTTTTTGTGGTTCTTCTAATGTGGTCAGGAATGGGAAGCCCCTGGACATTCTGTCCTCAAAATGGGACTTTTTGACACTTCCATGCTGACAAAAAGTCCATTCTTCCGGTGCTGGTCCCAGCTTTGCAATATCCTTAGGCGTTCCAATGAGGAACCCGGACGGAAGGCCATGTAAGGACCCGAAACCGAAGAATGTTAAAATGATTTTGTTATGTTACCTACGATTAGAAGGAATCAAAGCTGGTTGCCTGACATCTTCAACGACTTCTTCGACAACAGCTGGATGGAAAGAACGAACTACACCGCTCCGGCCATCAATGTAATTGAGAACGAGAAAGAATATGACGTGGAGCTGGCCGCTCCGGGTCTCACCAAGGAAGACTTCCAGGTCCATGTGGACGAGGACAACAACCTGGTGATTAACATGGAAAAGAAGGCCGAGAACCCTGAGAAAAAACACCACGGAAGGTATCTACGCCGTGAATTCTCTTACGAGAAGTTCCAGCAGATGCTTACGCTTCCCGAGGATGCCGAGGCCGACAAGATTGAAGCCAAGGTGGAGCACGGTGTGCTGAATGTCCACATCCCCAAGAAGGAGAAAGTGGATGTCCAGAAGGCCGTCAAGCAGATTGAGATACAATAATCTCTGACGCCACAGTTATTGGTATAAAGGGCGCAGTCATGAAGGGCTGCGCCTTTTTTTGCATTATACCCCCGCGATCCGACCAAGCGTCCGGCTCTCCATCCCAGGGAAAATGATTATTTTTGCAAGCGGAAAGAACCTAAACAATGACAATACAAGAATTCAGAGATTACATGGCATCCGGCAAGCCGGTCGTTGACGGCTCGGATGTTTACATGATGTTTCATCGACTCTCCCAGGAGGCGCTGAAGATTACGGCCGAGATAAACGGGAAATACCACACGCCCGAAGAATTGCATACGCTTTTGGAAAAGCTATGGGGACGCGAGTTCCCCAAGTCGGTGGGGATGTTTCCGCCGTTCCATACCGACTGCGGCAAGAACACCGTCGTGGGCGAACGGGTGTTCATCAACATGGGCTGCAAGTTCCAGGACCAGGGCGGCATCACCATCGACGAAGGGGCGCTCATCGGCCACAATGTGGTACTGGCCACCATCAACCATGACTTGGATCCGGCCAAGCGCCAGAGCATGAGTTATGCCCCCATCCACATCGGCAGGAACGTATGGATTGGGGCCAATGCAACCGTGCTCGCCGGTGTGACCATTGGCGATGGCGCTGTAGTGGCTGCCGGTGCCGTCGTCACAAAAGACGTTGCTCCGAATACCGTGGTTGGAGGAGTCCCGGCAAAACTTATCAAAGCCCTGTAACCCCTTGAACTTGATGCGTCCCCTGCATATCGTCAGAAGGACCTTGTCCATCCTCCTGCTCCTGTGTCTGCTGTTATCCTGCGGGACACCCCGGCGCCTCTCCAAGGCACGTCTCGTGGATGCCGTTTGGACCTTCAGCCAGACGCGTCCGGACGGGTTCACGCTGGATATCCGCACCCTGACAGAACCCGCCCGGGGCATCAGCGTGGCATACGCCGCCACGCAAAGCAGCCACGGCAGGGAGGCGCTGGACGCTGTGGTAAGCCATGCCACGGCCCACGAGGGTTTTGTGGGCGGATGGTTGGACACAAAGGACAGTCTCTATTACTTCGACAGCATCCGCCTCTTTCCAGAAGACTCGCTGGAAGCGGCCGTAAACTTCGGCAAAGCCAACTTCCAGAAGGCCATTTATCGGCTTTCTACCGGTGAGGAAATCCTGCTGAATACAGACCCGGCAAGAAGTGAATAATCCAGAGTGTGTCCCTCAGGAGTCTCAGAAAAAGGTTCGATATTATATCACTTGGGGCTACCCAAGTGGATTTTTCAGGTTTTTCTGGAGATTCCACTTTTTTGTGTCCTTGTAGTGGAGGGTTTTTAAAAAAAACGAAGGCCTATTGCCCCTTTTTTTGTACCTTTAAAGGCCCAACGTAAACAAGACTACTTATGAAGCACTTCTCCATTATCGTCCTTGTGGCTGTCCTGCTGGCAAACTCCTGCGGGACAGCCCTGCAAACCGCCGAACAGAGGCAGGCCGAGGCAGACAAGACCGCCCGGCTGGTCCAAGGGGCGCTGGAGCGCCGCTCATACAAGATTGACATCAATTACATGATTCCCCTCCGCGGAAGGGCCCAGTCTGTGAACTCCTACTCCATCCGGATCGACGGCGAAACCCTGCATTCCCATCTCCCGTACTTCGGGGTTTCCCGGCAAAGCACCTACGGCGGCGGAAACGCCTTCTCCTTCGATGAGAAAATCCAAAGCTATACGGATACCGTTACCGCCCCCGGCCGCCGGACCATCACGGCCACGGTCAGGACCGACGAAGACACCTTTGTCTATACCCTGAATATCTATGAGAATGGTCAGGCCGACATCACCGTCCACTGCCGCAACCGGGACAACATCAGCTACCGGGGGCGGCTCGTCACGGAAAACGACTGACCACTGCTATGATCGGAACCATCGTCAATACAGCCTGCATCATCGTGGGCACGCTGGTAGGGACCCTTTTCAAAAAAGGGCTCGGGGAAAAATATACCACCACGCTGTTCAACGCCATGGGCCTGGCCTCCATTGCCCTGGGCGTGAATTCTTTCGCCCAGAATATCACCAAGAGCGAATTCCCGGTGCTGTTCATCCTGAGCCTTGCCATTGGCGGTCTTGTGGGAACGGCGCTGGACCTGGACGGCCGCGTGCAGAGGGCCATTGCCAAAAGGGGAGGGGAGAACCTGGCCACCGGGCTCATATCGGCCTGTCTGCTGTATTGTATCGGTACTTTTTCCATTGTGGGGCCGGTCCTGAGTGCCCTGCAGGGAGACAATACCTTCCTGTTCACCAATTCCACGCTGGATCTGGTCACTTCCACGGTCTTTGCCACCACCTTCGGTATCGGGATGATCCTGGCCGCTCCCATCCTGTTCCTCTGGCAGGGGAGCATCTACCTGGTGGCCAAACTGGCCTCTTCCAGCCCGCTGCTGCAGGGGACGCTGGTGAACGAGCTGGCCGTCGTGGGCGGCGTGCTCATCCTCGCCTCCGGTCTCTCCATCCTGAAAATCAAGGACTGCAAAACGCTGAATTACATTCCGTCCCTGCTGGTTCCAGTAATCTGGTTCGCCATAAAATCTCTGTTCTAGTCTTTTGTCGAAATAATAAGCTCATTCGTCGAAAATCGGGGTGGGAGAACGGGAGAATTGCGTAAATTTGTCTTCATCAACCAACCAAGACGAAAATGATGAAAAAAACGCTCCTCTCGATGAGCCTTGCCCTGGCAGTTTTCGCCTCCGCTTCCGCGCAGCCCTGCCGGGTCTCCTTCAACCTCAATTACAAGACATCCGAATCCATCGGCCCCGTATCCGTGGAGGCGGGCCGGATGCTTCCGCTCAGCGCAAAGCCCCTGCCCCAGCGGGAAGGGTATCGCTTCGGCGGCTGGTACACTTCCCGGAAGTGCCTGCCCCAGGAGGAATGGCGGTTTGGCAACAACTCCAGTTTTTTCACGCCTCCCACGGATTCGATGAAGGTGGAAAAATCCATGGTCCTGTACGCCAAATGGGTATCTCCCACGCCGGTACGCACGGCGGAGGAACTGGACGCCATGCGCAATGACCTCTACGGCTGGTACGTGCTGGAGGCCGATATCGACCTTTCCGCTATAGCCAACTGGATTCCCATTGGCGAATATGAGGCCGACTATGAATTCGCTCCGGGCGAGTGGTGGCGGCATGCCTTCAAGGGCGTCCTGGACGGCAACGGGCACACCATCCGGGGCCTGAACATCACGGAACTCACCACCGACAAGAGCGGTCTTTTCGGGACTGTTGCCAATGGCGAAATCCGGAACCTGAAGATGGAGGACAGCCATCTGGCATTCACGGCGGAGCGGCCCTATGTCGCCCCTCTGGCCGGAATCCTCAAGCAGGACGAAGGGCAGGTCTGTTCCATTACAGGCTGTCAGGTACTCAACACGACTATTCAGGTGAAGACCACGAACACGGCCCCGGTCTTCCACAGTTTCACCGGCCTGGCCGGCGGTGCCTGGGGCGGTACCATCGAAAACTGCTCCGTGAGCGGGACCATGGACCTTGAAATGGCCGGTACCGGCGGCGGAGAGCTCTATGTAGGCCCTTATCTGGGAGAAGCCTACAACGACACCCGTAGCTGCACCTCGGATTTTGATATCAATATCCGTTTTACAACTCCTGCACAGGGAGCGTTCAAGGCGTTTATCGGCGGACTCCAGGCATCGGCCACCAATGTGGATTCCTGCACGTCCAGAGGTCGCATCCGTGTCAGCGGGGAGCCCGGTTCCGGGGATATCTTTGTGGGCGGCCTTGTGGGTAGCGAGCGCTATGGGACCGTCCAGAACAGCACTTCTTCCGTAAAAATGGAAGTGAGCAACCTGACATCGGCCCAGACAGGCGGCATCTCCGGCGAATTCAACGGCACTTACGGCATGATCGGGGCCGCCTCCGGCATCAAGACCACTGTTATCCAGAACTGTACGTTCAACGGTTCCATGCTCTTCAAAGACGTGGCTGCACCCCGCCAGGGCGAAATCAACGGCGCCGGCGTGCCGAAAGCCCTCTCTTCTCCCTGGGGCATTTCCATGGACTACCAGATTGAGAACTGCACTGCGGCGCCTTCGGCCGACCTTTCCGGAACCTGGTACGGACTGTACTACGGCAGCCCTGTCACCGTCACGTTCGGAGACAAGGTCACCATTGCGTCCGAGGCGTTCTCTTCCATGAACATGGCCTGCGGCTATAAGCTGGGCAATACCCGGATTTCCCTTTCGGACGGCCCCGGAGGCATGGCCGGAGAGGGAATCTATACCTGTGCCGACGGCATCCTGGACCTGCTGCTGGTGTTCGGGGCGCCCGGACAGATTCCCGTCCCCGCCTCTTTTGCCGATGCTGCCGGGAATCCTGCCGCCACGCGGTTTTCCCTCACCCGTGACCGTACCGTCATCGAGCAGGCTACGGCGCCCGTCAATGCCCCGGCTGCATCGGCCCTGGCCTTCCAGCGCAGCCAGCGCCTGGGAGCCGGCATCAACCTGAACAGCCTGTTGGACGGCAACGGCGGTGAAGCACCCCTGAAGAAAGGCCGGATCAGGCAGATTGCCAAAGCCGGTTTCAAGAGCGTCCGCCTGCCCATCCGCTGGGCGGCCCATGCTTCCCTGGAAGCGCCCTATACCATAGCCCCGGAATTCTTCAAGAAGGTGGACGCCGTGGTGGACGAATGCCTGAAAAACGGCCTTGCCGTGATTCTGGACAATCATTATTATCCCGGCCTTTCCTTCAATCTGGGACCGCAGGACCTGGAAACCGATGCAAACATCCAGAGACTGAAACGTTTCTGGGAACAGATATCGGCCCATTACAAAGGATACTCCGATGAAACCCTTTTCTTTGAACTGATGAACGAACCTTCCCTGGCGCTGGAACCTGCCCTGTGGAACCGGACGGTGGCGGAACTCACCGGCATTATCCGCCGGGACAATCCCGGGAAAACCATCCTGGTCACTACGCCCAGCCTGGGACAGCACTGGACCATCGGCCTGCTGGAGTTCCCGGACGACTGGAATATTATCGTGGATGCCCATTATTACCTTCCTCAGACGTTTACCCATCAGGGTCTTTCCTATGCCCTCGCCGGGGATATGAAAGACATCCCCTGGAGTGGAACCGAGGCCGACAAAGCCCCGCTGGAGATGGATTTCGCCTTCCTCTCCAGCTGGAGCGGGCGCAATGCCCGTCCGGTGTGCATCGGGGAATACGGCGTCTGCGCCAATGCCGACGAGACCTCCCGCGCGGCCTACCTTTCCTTCCTCCGCAGCCTGCTGGACAAGTATGGTTTCAGCTCCCATTACTGGGCCTATCACAGAGATATCTTCGGCATTTATGACGAAGCCTCCGGAAAATGGAACCAGCCTGTCTTGAAATCCCTTAATCTGAAATAGCGATGCGCAATTCTCTTCTGACCGGCCTGGCGGTGCTGGGTGTCCTGTGCCTGCAGGCCTGCACCCGGGAGGCGGCCCTCTCTCCCGCCCGTTTCCAGGATCCCGACCTGAGTTATGCTCCCTTTGTCCGGTGGTGGTGGCCCGGAAATGACGTTGAAAATGAGGAATTGACGCGGGAAGTGAACCTCTTTGCCGACCATCACGTCGGCGGGGTGGAGATCCAGTCCTTCGCCCTGGTCGTTCCCGCAGCTCCCGACAGGGTAGACAAGATCATGAGCTTCGACACCGACTCCTTCTATGAGCATGTCCGGACCGTAATGGATGCGGCCCTGTCCAGGGGCATGACCGTGGACATGACCAACGGCAGCGGCTGGCCCGCATCCAATCCGGAGATTTCCGAGGCCGAGGAGAACCGTTCCCTGCAGTACGGTCTTGCCATGATTCCGGATGAAGGCGGCTCTGTCGACATTCCCCGCTCGGAGCGGCAGGACAGCGAATTCTCTACCCTTTTGGGCCTTCTGGTGGCCCAGGTGGCCGATGGCTCTCCCCGGCAGATCAAGGATGTGGAAGTGCTTCCGCTCCAGGATGGTGCCACTTCCGTGAAGTGTCCCTCCGGAAAGGCCGATACGGGCTGGCGGCGCTGCCTGATTGCCCTATGGTCCGTGCCCTCCCAGGAAATCAACATGCTGGTGGCCAGGGCAGGCGCTGGAAAGGTCATCGACCATTTTGACAAGCGGGTGGTCCAGAAAACGTACGACCATTACTTTGGCCCGCAGACCGGGCTGGATGCCTATTACGGCAAGCCTTTCCGCGCTGTCTTCAACGACAGCTACGAGTTCAAGGTAGACCGGCACATCACGGCCGACTTCCGGGACACATTCCTGGAAAACAGGGGCTACGACCCGCTTCCCTGGATGCCCGCCAATATCTGGTACGGCTACAACAACATGTACGACAATGGTTTTCAGGCCCCGGAATTCTCCTTCGGCGAGAATGACTGGCGGCTCCGCTACGATTACGACCTTACCGTGGGCGAACTGATTCGCAAGCACCTGCTTCGGGGCTCATCCGAATGGGCCAATCCCAAGGGTATGCTGCACCGGACCCAGGCCTATGGACTTCCGATGGACTATATGGCAGCGGCCGGTGATGCCGATATCCCTGAAACGGAGAACATGATGTTCGGCGGCGGCAGCGCGGGCGGCCTCAAGATGGTCTCTTCCGGCGCCATGCTCTACAACAAGCCGCTGGTTACCTGCGAATCGGGCGTCCACTACCATCGCGGCCTGCTGGTGACGCCGCAGAAACTGCGCATCACCGTGGACAAGGTCCTTTCCAGCGGCGTGAACCAGATGATCTGGCACGGCGCTCCCTACAAGTATACGGTGGCCGGCCATCCCTGGCAGCCTTTCTACAACTCTTTCATCAACACCAATTTCTCGTCCGACCTCAGCGAGGTCAATGTCTTCTGGGAAGAGTTCTCCGACGTGAACCTGTACGCGCAGCGGGCCCAGTACTTGATGCGCCAGGGAAAGGCCCAGGCCGATGTCCTGGTGTACTATCCTTTCCTGGAGTATAGTGAATCGGCCCACAATCCGGAAGAGATGCTCTGGTACGGCTATCTGCCGGAGAACGATCCCGCCATGCAGGTAGGCAGTCCGGCAGGGGAGGGCTCCGGCAAATGGCTGGAAAAGATCTGGCCCGTGCTGAACGCCCTGGAGCGCCGGGGTCTTACCTGGGCCTGGGTGAACGACGCCTCGCTGCAGGAGATGACGGTCGGCCAGGATGGCAGCCTGGAAATCCGCGGCAACCGTTACGCTGGCCTGATTCTGTTCGACCTGCCTTACATCCAACTGGAGAGTGCCCGGAATCTGGCCCGGCAGAAGGATGCCAACCTGCTCATCCTGGGCAATCTTCCAGCACAACAGCCGTCCTTCCTGGATTACGCCGGGAATGACGCCCTGACGGCCTCGCTGATGCAGGAAGTGGCTGGCGGAAAGAAGGTTTGCAAGGAAGTCGCGGCCTGGACAGTCTCCGCTCCCGTGAAGGTGCTGGAAGGGGGAGACCGCGTACGGCAGGCACGCCGGAGCCTGGATGGCGGCGAGCTGATCCAAATGTTCTGGAACGAGGATTCCGCACCCAAAAACCTTGTGCTTGAGAGCGGAAGCCGCTATGCCTATTGGCTCAATGCCGAGGACGGCTCGGTGACAGAGGCTGCCCGCGACGCTTCCGGCCATGTCCTGGGTTATCTGCCCGGGTTGTCGGCCCGCTTCCTGTATCTCACTGACGGGAAGGTGTCCGGTGCTGCTCCTGCTGCAGCCCCTCCTGAGCGGAAAGCTGTCATAACGCTGGAGAAGTGGAATCTCAATGCCGGAGAAACGGCCTTGGAGGGCGTTTCCCTGCAGGATTGGCGGGACATTCCGGCCCTGGCGGACTGTGCGGGAGAAGCGGTTTACAGGACTACTTTCACCCTGGATGCCCCCGGGAAGGATTATGTACTGGACCTGGGCCGGGTGTATTATACCGCCGAAGTGTTTGTGAACGGCGAACGCGCCGGAAAGCGTGTATGGGCTCCTTATCGCTTCCCTCTGGCGGGGCTGCTCAGGCAGGGAGATAATGTACTGGAAATCCGGGTAAAGACGTCTGACTACAACTTGAAGGCCTTCCTGGGGCGAAATGGAGATCCCTACTACGCCTCTATTGCCAATGGCGGCCGCATGGCCAACGGCCTCGCAGGCCCGGTCCGGATCCTGGGCGAATAGAAAAAAGTGAGAGGTCCGTTTTCCGGACCTCTCACAAAATCTTACCGAAGATTCAGCACATTGTTGCCGCCGTGCAGCGGATGGCGCTGTCCCTTCCAGATAAAGGTGCCGTCCACGCCTTCGGGCAAATCCACCGTAGCGCGGAGGCTGTTCCCGGAGACCTTGTAGTGTACCTGGACGGCTCCGGCGGGATGTGGTATGGTGCCGCCAATCTCCTTCAGGGAGCCCAGATGCGGTTCAATCTTCACTTTCTTGAACGCCACGGCGTCGGAGTCGATGCCCAGCACGGTGCGGAAGAGTTCGATGTTGGGACTGGCGCCCCAGGCGTGGCAGTCTGAGCGGGTGCCGTTTACGTCGGAGGTCTCCCCCCAGGTGGTCATGCCCATGGCGATGTTCTCGCGCCAGATATCCAGCCAATCCAGATACTGGTTGCCCAGTCCGGCCTTTACCAGCGCCTGGTGCAGATAGTACTTATAGTAGACTGAGCAGGGAGAAAGTGTCTGGTCGGTGAGCAGTTTCTCTGCCAGGGCCTTGGGATCGTCCACGATGCCGCAGAGGATGGCCAGGGCGTTGCCATGCTGGCTGTACAGGTCTTGTTCGGCCCGGTCACTGAACAGGCCGCGGGCTGGGTTCCAATAGGCTTTCTTCACGGCTTCGGAGATCTTGGCGGCCTCTTTCCGGAACTCGCCTGCCTGCCAGGTGTTGCCGCGGCTCTCTTCCAGGTCGGCCATCATCTGACAGGCGTACAGTAGCTGCAGGTCCATGTTGATGGAGCAGCCGTCGGCTCCCTTCCGCGGGGCGCCGTAGTCCCAGCCGGGAGTATACACCCAGTCGCTGAAATTCCAGCCGGGCAGGTTCTTCAGCCGGCCGTCGGCCTGCTGGAAGCGGCGGAAGTAGTCCATGATTTGCTCCGCGCCGGGAACGAGGTCCATTACAAACTGCGTGTCTCCCCCATACATCAGATAATCGTGCAGGGCATAGATATAGCTTAGGGCATAGGGCTGGATGTACTGCGCCTGCGTGGTGGGGTAGCGGCTCTTGGTGATACCGTCGGCGTTGCGGCTGATGTCGGCCAGATGGAGGAAATTTTTCACCAGGCGGTCGTCGGAGCTGTTGTAGAGCGTGATGAGGGCCTGGATGCGGGTGTCGCCCAGGTACTGAAGCTGCTCATAGTAGGGGCAGTCCATATAGGTTTCCACGGCGCAGAGACGGGCCGTGCGCCAGCCGATCTCCAGCATGTCCTGCAGTTCCTTGTCACCGGTGCGGAGGGCCGCCTCCAGGGTGAACGGATAGCCGGTGAAGGTGCCGCTCACGTCCTCGATGGTGAGGGGATCGGCGGCGGTTTCCACCTTCAGCTGCACATAGCGGTAAGTGCGCCAGTTCAGCGTGGTGAAGGTCTGCCCCTTCTCCCCGTTGCCGGTGAGGATGTCTTCCCGGCCGATGAACACCTTCCCGTCCACTTCGTTACGGTTTCCCTTACCCACGGTGCGGGGCAGGCGCGGCCGGCCGGCATACTGGGCGATGATTTCAGCGGGAATATCGTCGATATTAATGCCGGCGGGAATGTCCGGCTGGCCCTGGTCTTCTGCGGGGATGAAGAGCGATTCGGCATAGCCGATGTGCAGTTTCGCATCCTTGCCGCCATGCATGGCCACGTTGAAGTAGGCGTTGGTGAGGAAGCCCTGGTCCAGCAAGACCACGGCCTGGGTGTTGGCCGGAATGGTAAGCGGGGCTTTTCCCTGCAGGAAGCCGGCGGGAACCGTAACGCCCTCTGCCTTGCGGACAGAAGCGAGACGCTGCGGCGTAAGCTCCATCTGGGGAAGCATGGAGGGGATTAGGTTGTGGCCGTCCCCCTGGCCGCTGGACATCACGTTCTTGGGTTCACCGGCCTGCCCCTGGCGGGCATTCTGCCAGTTTTCCGTAGAAACGGCGGTGGTGTTCCAGCCTTCCAGTTTGGCGCTCATGTCCACTTTTTCGCCGGGACCGGCCACATAATAGCCGGATACATTCACCCGTTCCGGGCTATAGGCCTTGTCCTGCCAGCATTTCCAGGTGCGGTCTGTGTACAGGCCCTTTGCATTTCCCTCTCCCTGCAGCAGGAAGCCGGTGCTCACGCTGATCTGGGAATCCGGTTTCTGGGGGCCTTCATGGAACACCAGGGCGGCGATTACGTTGGTTCCGGGTTTCAGATACGGGACCAGATCCACGGTCTCGTAATTCCAGTGGGTGGCATCGCCCTTGGCAGGGCCCAGGGACACCAGCGTGCCGTTCACATACAGTTTGTAACGGTTGTCCCCAGTGACATGGACCACATAGTCGGCCGGGACGGCGGGCAGGTCCACGTCTTTCCGGAAATAATACACCCCGTAGTCCTGGGCGCCGGCGCCGGGAACGGAGATCCAGCGGGCGTTCCAGTTCTCGGTGGCCAGGTCGAAGGGGGCGCCAGGGTCCCGTTGCGGGCCGAACTGTGCCTGCAGCGGCAACGTGACGGCCAGAAGGGCTATACTCAGCAAAAAGGAAGGCAGCTTCATATCGATTGAAAATTTGTGTTTGTGCAAACCTTAGATTTGCAGCGTAGTTCTCTGCACCAAGGCATGTGCAGACAAAG
>CAMHST010000037.1 GCA_946187865.1 uncultured Bacteroidales bacterium | reverse complement strand
GCTATTCCTATTTACTGATAAAACGATTAAGACTCGGTTGTATAATAAAATGAAAGCAATTCGCAAGGAATTGCTTTCATTTTATAAGAAAAAGGGCGCTTGCGCAGACAGAACCGTCAAACTCCCAGCTTTACTTTCAGATGGGCGATCATGTCCCGGGTCATCTCGTCCAGGCCATAAGTGGGTTTCCAGTCCCATTCCGCACGGGCGCAACTGTCGTCCATGCGGTCCGGCCAGGAGTTGGCGATGGCCTGGCGGACGGGGTCTACCTCGTAGCGGACCTTGAGCGTGGGGATGTACTCCCTGATCTTGGCAAACAGCTGCTCCGGCTCGAAGCTCATGGCTGCGATGTTGAAGGCGTTGCGGTGCACCAGGCGGGAAGGATCGGCCTGCATAAGGTCTACGGCAGCCTGAAGGGCATCCGGCATATACATCATATCCATATAGGTGCCGGGAGCGATGGGGCAGACGAATTCCTCTCCCTTGACGGCCGAATAATACACCTCTACGGCGTAGTCGGTGGTGCCGCCGCCGGGAAGGGTGACATAAGAGATCAGACCCGGGAAGCGGACCGCACGCGTATCGACGCCGTATTTATGGAAATAATAGTCGCTCAGGAGTTCCGTGGCCACCTTGGTGACTCCGTACATGGACCGGGGGCGCTGGATGGTATCCTGCGGCGTGCCGTCGTGCGGGGTTTCCGGGCCGAACGAACCGATGGAAGAGGGAGTAAACACCGCTACACCCTTTTCCCGGGCCACTTCCAGGATGTTCAGCAGCCCGTTCATCTGGATATCCCAGGCAAGAAGCGGCTTCCGCTCCGCCACGGCCGACAACAGGGCGGCCAGGTTGTAGATGGTATCTACCTTATATTGGTCCACGATGGCGGCAAGTCCGGCGGCGTCTCTGACATCGGCCAGCGCACTGGGGCCGCTTTCCAACAGTTCACCTTTGGGTTCTGCGCCGGGGATGTACCCGGCGACGACGGTGCTGCCGGGGATTTCCCGGCGGAGTTTCATGGTTAGCTCGGACCCGATTTGTCCGGTGGAACCTATTACCAATACATTTTTCATATATTTCAAGAATAGATACGCAAAATTAGAACTTTTTCATAGAAAAACCACAGAAAATCCGTAAATTTGAAAGCAGAAAACCTAAATAAACGATATAACCATGTACGGCAAATTTCAAAAGTACCTCCAGGACGAGCTAAAATCCATCGACGAGGCAGGTCTTTACAAGCGTGAACGCAACATTGCATCGGCCCAAAGTGCAGAAATCACCCTTCAGGACGGCAGCAAGGCGCTTAACTTCTGCGCCAACAACTATCTGGGCCTTGCGGACAATCCCCGGCTGATCGAAGCCGCCAAGAAGGCCATGGACAACCGCGGCTATGGCATGTCTTCGGTACGCTTCATCTGCGGCACCCAGGACATCCACAAGGAGCTGGAAAAAGCCATCTCGGCCTATTTCCACACGGAAGACACCATTCTGTATGCCGCCTGCTTCGATGCCAACGGCGGCGTTTTCGAGCCCCTTTTCACGGCCGAGGATGCCATCATCTCCGATTCCCTGAACCATGCCTCCATCATCGACGGCGTACGGCTTTGCAAGGCCCAGCGCTTCCGCTATGCCAATGCCGACATGGCAGACCTGGAAGAAAAGCTGAAAGAAGCCCAGGGCTGCCGGTTCCGCATCATCGTGACCGACGGCGTGTTCTCGATGGACGGCAACGTTGCCCCCATGGACAAGATCTGCGACCTGGCAGAGAAATACGACGCCCTGGTGATGGTGGACGAGAGCCACTCGGCGGGTGTCGTCGGCCCCACCGGCCACGGCGTAGCCGAGCAGTTCGGCTGCTACGGAAGGATTGATATTTTCACCGGAACCCTTGGCAAGGCCTTCGGCGGTGCCGTAGGCGGCTTCACCACCGGCCGGAAAGAGATCATCGACATGCTCCGTCAGCGCTCCCGCCCGTACCTGTTCTCCAATTCCATTCCGCCGATGATTGCCGGCGCCGCCCTGGAGACCTTCAAGATCCTGGGAGAATCCGATGCCCTGCACGACACCCTGGTAGAGAATGTGTACTATTTCCGCGACAAGATGATTGCCGCCGGTTTTGACATCAAACCGACTCAGAGCGCCATCTGCGCCGTCATGCTGTACGACGCACCGCTGTCCCAGAAATTCGCCGCCAAGATGGCCCAGGAAGGCATATTCGTCACCGGATTCTATTATCCTGTGGTGCCCAAAGGCCAAGCCCGCATCCGGGTCCAGCTGTCTGCCGCCCACAAGAAAGAACACCTGGACAAGGCCATCGCCGCCTTTATCAAAGTGGGAAAGGAACTGGGCGTGATCAAATAAAGGTATACCCCAAATGAAAATGAGCGGTGGGATTTCCTTCCGCTCATTTTTTCTTGTTGAAGATCACGAACTCGTTCATCAGGAAATTGAAGCCCCCCGAGAAACAGAGCGCCAGCATGTTGCAAACGACCGGCTCGATAGAGGAATCCTGCAGGAAACCCATGCGGACAAACAGGAAATGGATACCCTGCATGGCGATGAACTTGATGACGTAGGCGCCCAGGCTGGTGGCGTTGTACGCCGCAAAGTGACGCCAGAATGAGCGGGTTCCCCGGTAGGTGACACGGTCTTTCCAGAGGAAGTAGTACGCGATGACGAAATTGGTCATGGCGGCCAGCTCGAAGGAGATGGTAGGGGCGATCCAGTAACTGCCCCAGTAATTGCCATTGAAAACAAAATGGCTCAGCAGCCAGTGCACGCCCAAATCCACTACGGTGCCCGCACTGCTGGTGAGTACGAACATCACGAAATTCCGGGCCACTTCTTTAAAGGTCTGCTTCATATAGTAGCCGCAAATATACAAAAAATTGGTATTGTCACAAAATTGGCGTAATTTCGCATTTGAGAAAGTATCTAGTGTACATGAAACCTGTCATTGAACCTGTCGACAAAGCGCTGCTCAAGGCGGAACTCAATGCCGAGCATCTTTTGCGGACCACCAACCGGGCCTCAAACGAGCTGTATATCGTCGGCCCTGAAGCCACGAACGTCATCCGGGAAATCGGACGCCTGCGGGAAATCGCTTTCCGCAACGACGGCGGCGGAACCGGAGAACCGCTGGATATAGACAAGTTCGACACCGACCCTTCTTACGGGTACAAACAACTGGTACTGTGGGATCCGGAGACCTGCGAAATTATCGGAGGCTACCGTTTTTGCATCTGCGACGAAGCCGTTTTCGACCGCTTCGGCCAGCCCATCCTCACCTCTTCCCACATGTTCGAATTCTCCAAGAAGTACCTGAAAGACAGTTTCCCGCACACCCTGGAACTGGGGCGCTCGTTCGTGTCGGTGGAGTACCAGAGCTCCAAGGCCGGCGCCAAAAGCCTATATGCCCTGGACAACCTTTTCGACGGGATAGGAGCGCTGGGCGTCCTGTACAAAGACCGGGTAAAGTACCTGTTTGGAAAAATGACCATTTATCCCTCCTATCCGGAACAGGCACGGGACATGGTCCAGTATTTCCTGCGCCGGTATTTCCACAAGGGGCACGAGCAGATCCGCCTGAGAAAGCAAATCCAGGAAATCAAGGTGAACAATCCCCAGCGCCTCAAAAAACTTTTCAAGGGAGACAACTACAAGGAAGACTACCGCATCCTGAAAGCGGAAGTGCAGAAACTGGGCGTGAGCATTCCCCCGCTGGTGAACACCTATATGAACCTCTCCCCTTCCATGGTCTATTACGGAACGGGAGTCAACGATGAATTCGGGAATGTCCTGGATTCCGGCATCATGATCCCCTTCGACGAGATGTACCCTGAAAAAAAGGAGCGCCACGCGGAGAGCTTCCGGCAAATGGGCTGGCAGAAAATCCGCGCCCTGCTCAAGCGGCTCCAGAAACCGGGAAATAAAGCCTAAGGACGGACAGTGATGTGGAAGCAGTTCTGCTTCCGCTCGTACTTCACATAGCACAACCCCTGGTCATGGATGTCTTTGAGCACCTGGCTCAGGACAGCCCGGAGCTGTTCCGGCGGCACATCCTCATAGGGACGGCCCCGGAGTTCCGGCACTTTCACGTACCGCCAGTAAGAAAGGTCGAAGGTGGTGCCGTGCCGATGGGTAGAGTTCTCCGAGGCATTCTGGTTCCTGCGCCGAAGACGGGTGACATCTTCCTCTGTGCGAAGCACTGAGGTAACTACCAGTTTATTGGGATTGAGACCCTTGGACGAGAGCGAGTCCAGGAAACGGGCGCCTATCTCGTCCAGCAAGTCTTTTGCCTGGGGAATCAGGAATGGGATGGAATGGGTAAGCGAATCGATGACGTAGGAGTCTGTATCCTGAAGCTCTACCAGGGAGCTCTTGAGCGCTTCCGCAGCCTCCCGGTTGGCGACGGACGGGATTCCGATGGCCTGGGCGGCCTTTAACTGAACGTCGTTGAGGTCGTTGAACTCCCGGGCAAACTTGACGTCGTAGATCCGGACCGGATGATTCTCTATGGTGCCCAGTGCCAGCCACCGGCGCTCCTGGACACAACTCCTGACAGAAAAAAAGGCCCACAGCAGTAAAGCCACTCCAATGACGCCGCCGGCGCCCAGAACAATTCGTTTTACATTCATATAAGCGAAGATAAGGCTTTTTTGCCTGAAAGTGAAGGAAAAGGCAAAAAATATTGCTAAATTTGTAGTTCCTAAACAGAAAAAAAATGACAGAAGATAAGAAGCAGGCGAACAGAATACAGAAATCCTTTCTGGCTCCCCTTGAAAAGAAAATTTTAGTCGCGCTGGCCTCCCGGATGCCCCGCTGGGTGAGCTCGGACATGCTCACGTTCGTCGGGTTCCTGGGCGCCCTGATCATGGCGGCCGGTTACTGCCTTTCCAACCTGAACCTCAACTGGCTCTGGCTCTCCTGTTTCGGCCTGTTCGTCAACTGGTTCGGGGACTCGCTGGACGGTTCCCTGGCCCGGGTTCGGAACACCCAGCGCAAAACCTACGGCTTTTTCATCGACCACAACGTGGATGTGATCAACGAGACCATCATGTTCGTGGGCGTGGGATGCAGCCCGCTGGTGAACATGAGTTTCGCGATGCTGGCCTTGGTGGCCTATTTCATGCTCAGCGTCTATGTCTATATAGATTGCCACCTGAAAGGGGAAATGCGCCTTTCCTACGGTGGACTGGGCCCTACCGAATTCCGGATTCTGCTGGTTATCGTGAACATCGCCTTCATGTACATTCCCTGGCTCAGCGAGTGGAAGCGCCCCGTCACCTTGTTCCATAACGACTTCATGATCGGCCTGTTCGACTATATCGCCGTAGTGGTGTCGCTGCTGATCATGGTCTTCTACCTGATCAGTTTCTTCAAGGATGCCAAGTATTTCAGCACCATAGACCCGATCAAGAAACCGGAGGACCCCGAATGATTATCACCGCCGACCAGGCTCCCGCCCTCTCCCCTGTCTTCAAAGGAAGAAAGGGCAGGATACTGTTCTCCCTGGCAGAAAGGGTAACCGGCATCGACAACATCAATGCCACGCACGACCGTCTGGAAAAGGCCGGGGTTACGCCCGGGCCGGAGTTCGCGAAAGGAATCCTGGACGATGTCCAGGTAGATTTCAGCGTGGGAAACCCCGAACGTCTTGCCGCCCTGCCGGAGGGCCCTTTCATTGTCATTGCCAACCATATTTACGGGCACCTGGACGGTATCTGCCTGGTAGACCTGTTCGGACATATCCGCCCCCGGGCCAAAGTGATGGTGAACGAATTCCTGATGTGGATCAAAGGGCTTTCCCCCAGCTTCATTTCCGTGAACCCTACCCTGAAAGAGCGCACGGGCGCCTCTTCCACCAGCATCAACGGTGTGAAAAACGCTCTGCTGCAGCTGCGTAGCGGCGAGCCCCTGTGCATTTTCCCATCCGGCGCCGTAGCAGACCTCAAACCCCGGGAGCATTGGACCCTCAGCGAGCGGGACTGGCAGGACGCCGCCGTGAAACTGATCCGCAAAGCCCGTGTCCCCATCGTTCCCGTCCGTTTTTTCGACCACAATTCGGCCTTTTACTACGGTCTCGGCCTCATTGATTACCGCGTACGGTTCGTGCGGCTGTTCCACGAGATGTACAACAAACGGGGCACGCATCCGCGGGTGGGAATCGGAGAGACCATTCCCGTAGAAAAACAAGATGCCATTCCGGAAGAGGCCTTCAAAGCCTTTCTCAGGGACAGCGTTTACCATATGCCCTTACCCGAACATTTTATATACCGGTCACAACTATGGAAGTAAAAGTAGCCCTTGTCACCGGCGGCAGCAGCGGAATCGGTGCCGCCACAGCCCGCTTACTGGCCGCTCACGGCATTAAAGTATATGCCGCAAGCCGTCGGGGCACGTTCCAGACTCCTACGCCCGATGTCATCCCCATCAGCATGGACGTGAATGACGCTGAAGCCACCCGACTTGCCGTAGCGCAGATTCTCCAGGCCGAAGGACGCTTGGATGCCGTAGTTGTAAATGCGGGCAGCGGCATCTACGGTCCTATTGAAGGGACGCTGGAGGAGGAAGCCCGTCAGCAATTTGAAACCAATTACTTCGGAGCACTCAAAACCATCCAGGCCTGCTTACCTGCCTTCCGCAGCCAGGGGCATGGCCGCATAATCATCATCTGCTCCGTCATGTCTATACTGCAGCTTCCTTTCCAAGGTTTTTACTCCTCGGTTAAAGCCGCCCTGCTGTCGCTCTCGGAGTCTCTTTCCATGGAACTGAAGGGCAGCGGAATCCAATGTTCGGCCATCCTTCCCGGTGATGTAGCCACCGGTTTCACGGGTGCGCGCAAGTTTACGGTCGCCTCCCAGGACCCCGCCTCTCCCTATAAAGAGTGGATGGAAAAGAACCTGAAGAAAATCGAACACGACGAGCTGGGCGGCATGCGTCCGGAAGTCATCGCAAAGCAGGTCTTCCGGCAACTCCGCAAGAAGAATATGTCCGTCAGGGTCATTCCCCGGGCCGACTACAAACTTGTCGGTTTCCTGGTCCGGATGGTTCCCGCCAGAGTGAAGCTTTCCATCATCCGGATACTCTATTGATTTATCCATTTTTATTCTCTAAATTTGAAGCTTGAAAAGTCCCAAGGAAATGGGCCTTATTGTTTTGTAGTGTATAGACTTAGGCTAATATTTCTTCTCATGGTGCTCACGGCCCTCCAGGCTGTGGCGCAGACCACCCGCGTAAGAGGCACCGTCACCGATTTCGAGACGGGAGAGCCGCTCCCCTACGTAAGCGTTTATTTCGACGGCACCACCATCGGCATCTCCACCGACCTGGAAGGGAAATTCAGTCTGGAAACCCGTTCTCCCCAGGCCCGCGTGCTCACGGCACACATTGTCGGCTATGAAAGCCTTTCGGTGAATGTCACCCCCGGCTCTTTCAACGAGTTCAAGTTCCGCCTGCGCACCGATCCCGACTTTCTGGAGGCCGCCGTCGTGAAACCGGACGACCGCTACATCAAATCCATCCTCCGGAAAATAGACCAAAACCGTAAAATCAACAATCCGGACAAAGGAGAATCCTGGCACTCAAGGCTTTACTCCAAAATAGAGATGGATGCCACCAACACCGAAGACCTGATGGCCCTGGGCGTTCTGGACAAGAACTTCGGCTTTGTACAGGACTATGCCGACACCTCCGCCATTACCGGAAAGCCCTTCATCCCGGTCATGATTTCAGAAAATGTGTCGGACCTGTACCACTCCAAAGACCCTTCTTTCGAGCGGGAAGTGATGCGCGCCAACCGGATTTCCGGCCTGGAAGACGACAACTTCCTGCGGCAGTTCACCGGCAGCTATCTGCTCAAGACCAACTTCTACGAAGCCAGCATCGGCGTCATCAATCTGGAGATTCCTTCACCGTCGGCCGCTTCGTCCCATATTTTCTACAATTATTACCTGGTGGACAGCTTACAGGTGGAAGGGCGCAAAACCTATACCCTGCGCTTCCATCCCAAACGCTTTGTCACTTCGCCCGTCTTTGACGGGGAAATGCAGATCGATGCGGAAGATTTCGGCATCCGGTCGGTCCACGTTTCCCTTGCCGGAGAATCCAACGTGAACTGGATCCGGCACATCAATATAGACGTGGAAAACCGCCGCCTGGATGACGGCCGCTGGTTCTATGGGGAAGAAAACCTCTTCGCCGATTTTTCCATTGCCGTAAGTGACTCATCCAAAATCGTTTCCTTCCTTGGCCGACGCCACATGGTCTACGATGTCCCGGACTTCGGGGAAATCACCGACCCGGATGTGCTCTCTTCCCAGGACCGGGTGGTTCTCAAGAAAATAGAGCCCCGGGAAGACGAGTACTGGGACCAGGTGAGACCCTATGAGCTCAGCGAACGCGAGCAGGGCATTTACCGGATGGTGGACCAGGTCAAACAGACCACGCTGTACAAATGGGTATTTGCCCTGGCAAACTCCATGATCACCGGCTACTATGAGGTGCCGGAAATCGGCATGGGCTTTGGCCGATGGGCCCGCACGGTGGTCTATAACGAAACCGAAGGACTACGCCTGCAGGCGGGATTCCGCACCATGCGGGAATTCTCGGAAAAGGTGCGCCTGACCGGCACCCTGGCCTACGGATTCCGGGACAAGACACCCAAATGGAGCATGAAGGCCGAATTCATGATCAACCGCGAAAAAACCCGCATGATCACGGTGTCGGCCAAAAAAGACTTCGTTCAGCTGGGCAGCGGTACCGGGGTATTCTCGGCCCAGAACATGTTCTCGTCCATAGTGGCCCGCTCCCACATGGACCGGCAGAGCATGGTGCGGGAGTTTGTCCTCAAATACGACCACGAGTGGCATCCGTCCGTGAACCAGATTGTCCAGTGGCGTACATCCCGCCTCTGGGGAAATCCGCTGGTCCCCCTGATCCGGCCCGACGGAACACCCCAGGACAGTTTCCTGGTGAACGAACTCAGTACGTCCCTGCGTTTTTCCTGGGATGAGCGCGTCAACAGGGGCTTTTTCCGGAAATACTATCTCTTCACCCGCTTCCCCGTCCTTACCCTGGACCTGATCAAAGGCTTCGACGGCATCACCCCGGACAGTTTCGGCTACTGGCGGGAAGAACTCACCCTGGAATGGAAAATCCCTTCTACCGCAATCGGCTTCGGCAAACTGTTTCTCAATGGCGGCGCTATCCAGGGATCGGTCCCCTACATGAACCTGAAACTGCACGAGGGCAACCAGACCTTCTTCATGGACCGGGAGGCCTTCTCCTGCATGGACTATTATGAGTTTGCGTCGGACCGCTGGCTCACAGGCTATTACGAGCACAATTTCAACGGACTGCTGCTGGGCATGATACCCCTGGTCAAGAAACTGGACCTCCGGGAAGTGGCCACCGTCCGCTTTGCCTGGGGAACCCTGTCGCCCCAGAACAGGGAGCAGGCTCCGTTCCAGCTTCCTGTACAGATGCATTCCCTGGAACTGCCCTACGTAGAGGCGGGGGTTGGCATCTCCAATATTTTCCGCGTCCTTCGGGTCGATGCCATCTGGCGGCTGACCCACAAACGGGAGGAAAAGAATAAGAATTTCACTGTAAACATCGGATTTGACATAGAGTTTTAAAGCCATGAAACCCATCTTTACCATCCATCCCTTGAAAAATTCCGGATTCCAGGAAGCCAACCAGGTCCAGCCGTACCATCTGCCCGTATTCGCTTTCTTGTTCCTAGTAGAAGGAGAAGTCCTGGCCGAGGTGAATGGCAAAAATATCCTCTGCGGTCCCGGTCAGTTCCTGATGGTTCCGGAAAACGCGAACATCGTAGTGAAGCACTTCAACCAGTGCAGCGGCTTCGACGGTTGCTTCAGCATCAATTACCTGAAAGACGCATCCTACGGTGTCCTTCACAGCCAGTCGCCCTGCCTGCAAAGTTTCTGGTTCGATGATGCCGTTTTCATGGCCGCCCTGATGAAACGGATGCTCATTGCCGCGGAAGACAAAGACAAAGTCTTCCTGCAGAATGCGCTGGACCTCCTCCTTTGCCAGCTCCGTACGGGAGGACAAGTGGCCGCCATTCCGGAGCAATTCCTGCAGATGGTTTTCGAAAAGGAAAATGCAGCGCTTTCGGTGTCAGACTACGCCCAACTCTTGAAAGTCACGCCCAATTACCTGAACAAAACGGTAAAAAACCATACGCACAGAACGGCTATCGACTGGATAGAGATTGCCCGGCTGAACCTGGCCAAACAACTTCTGAAAGACAAGAACGTGGCCATCATCGATGTGGCGCGGCTCGCCGGCCTGGACGACCAGTCTTACTTCTCCCGCTTTTTCAAGAAGAAAACGGGGCTCACACCCTCTCAGTACCGAAGCAGCCTATAACCGCCGGTATCCGGTGACAAATACGGTCCCGTCCTTGACCCGGAAAAGGACATCGGCCCCGTCAAAGGGCATGGCGTACTGACGGTCTTCCCCGTCGTGATAAGCGGGCCTGGGGTCCAGCGAAAGAACCTGGATCAACACTTTTCTCTGCTCCGGGGTAAAAGGAAGCTCGTCTGGTATCTCCACCTGGAGTTTCGGAGCCGGAGCAGACAGGGCAAAGCCGCAGGACGCCTCTGGGAAACTGTCGGCATAGACGATATAGGGCTTGATGTCGTAGATGGGTGTCCCGTCCATCAGATCGGCGCCGCGAACAACCAGATCCAGTCCGTCTATGCACTCCAGTTCCAAACAGGAGAGCCCCAGCGGATTAGGCCTGAAAGGGGATCGGGTGGCCCATACGCCCATGGCTTTGTTGCCGCCCAGTCTGGGCGGCCGCACAGTAGGCTGCCACTCCCCTTTTGCGGCTTTGTTGGCGGAGAACCCCCAAATGACCCAGATTCGGTCAAATCCTTCCAGGCCGCGCAGGGCCTCCCGGTTCCGGTATGTCTGAGTAAAAACAATCCGGCCACGCACATCGGCAAGGGAACTCTGCCGGGGAATGCCGAATTTGGAGCCGAACGCTCCGTGATAATGCGCGACAGGGACGATTTCCATCTCTCCTTACGACAGATACTTTCCGTGACAATGGCCGTACCGGAGACCGCTTCCGCACGGACAAGGGTCTTCCGGGGCTACGTGAGGGATGGCGAAGCCCAAAGGAAAACCGCCCATCCGGGGATAGCCCTCCGAAATGCTGGGTTCCGGCATCTGCCAGTGCGGATAGGATTCCGCTTCCGGTTCCTGGGGTTGATCGGCTTCCGGCTTGTCTTCCCAGGAGGCCGCATCCAGCTGGAGCTGCCCTGCGTCCCGGGCCGATACGCCCGACAAAGCCCACTTGGGGACGGAATCTGCATAATCGGCCACCATCCGGCAACATGCGTTCCAGCTCTCCTGGTCCAGGTGCTGGCCGTTGGGGCTGTCCATCAGCGGGGCGAACAGAGCCTCGTTGTATTCGGCCGTATACTGGGCCTCTATCCAGGTGTCGTGCTCTGCCTTGACCAGCTCGAAGCCGCTGTATCCCAGGCGTTTGTAGAGTTCTTCCAGGGCAAGGCCCTCCCGCGTGTGCAGCCCCACGGTGAAATAGGGGGCTCCTGCCCCCGCTTCACGGGCCATTTCTTCCGGGAATTCAGGCATTTCCATCGTTCCCAGTTGCCTGCGGAGGGTGAATATCTCTTCCGCATCCGTAATGCAGGGAGAGCAGACATAGTCTCCCCATTTGTCCGTATAGCGGAACAGCTTGACCAAGGGGCTCTGGTGCAGCATCTGCATCAGGGCCACATAATCTTCCCCGTAATGCCTGCTGTAATAGCGGCTGACCAGGTCCAGGAACACATCGGTAGGAAGAATACCGTACAGGTTCAGGTATCCCAGGCCGATCCGCTCGATTTCAAACTGCCCGCTGCGCTCCCCTTTCCGGATGGCTTTGTCTACATAGGGAGCCACGATGTCGTAGATCTCGCGGCTGATCCAGAGCTTGTGCAGCTGCTCGTCGCTGTCGTCGTGTTCTACGAGGCCGCTTACCTCCACCAGCGAAGGATAAACGGCATAGTCTTGATACTGAACTTTTTCCGGGCCTGCCTTTACCAGCTCCCGAAGCAGCCGGACATCCCTTTCCATCAAGTGGGAAAGCCACTTGCCGGGTTCTGCCCGGAGATAAAGGTCCAGCTGCTGCACAAGCTGGGATTTCCTGAGACGCGGCGAGAGCTCGCGTCCCAGGAGACTTCCCAGATCTTGCAGTTCGGGTTTTTGGAACCCGTCCAGGAGGGTATGCAGATCCCTTTTTACCATTCGTACTTCAGGACAGGATTACGGGCAGCCAGGGTTTCGTCCGGACGCGTAATGGGCGCATTGTGCGGGGCCTGGCGGAGGATTTCGGGATCCTGGGCGGCTTCGGCCGCAATCTTGCGCATTACAGCGATGAACGAATCGATGGTTTCCAGGGATTCGGTTTCCGTGGGCTCGATCATCAGCGCCTGGTGGAACAGGAGCGGGAAATAGATGGTGGGCGCATGGAAACCATAGTCCAGCAAGCGCTTGGCCACATCCAGGGTGGTGGCGCCGGGGACATCGTCGTGGGCACCGTCGTTCACCAGGCCGTCGAAGACGAATTCGTGTTTGCAGACGCCCTCGATCGGGAGTTTGTAAACATCCTTTAGGCTTTCCTTGATGTAATTGGCGCTGAGGACGGAGTACTGCCCCACCTTTCTCAAATGCTGTTTACCCAGCGAGAGAATGTAGGCATAGGCCCGGAGAATGACGCCGAAGTTGCCGTGGAATCCGGAAACGCGGATATCCGGCAGGCAGTCTTCCAGATGCTGGGCCACGCCGACGGGACCGGAACCGGGGCCACCGCCTCCGTGAGGCGTGGAGAAGGTCTTGTGCAGGTTCAGGTGCATGATATCGAAGCCCATGTCTCCGGGACGGACTACCCCCATGAGCGGGTTCATGTTGGCACCGTCATAATACAGCAGGCCGCCAGCATCGTGGACCAGTTTCGCGATGGTCTTGATTTCCGTCTCAAAGAGCCCCAGCGTATTGGGATTGGTCATCATGATACCGGCAATCTCATCTGTCAGCAGCGGTTTCAGGGCCTCCACGTCTATACGGCCGTTCTCCAGCGACTTCACTTCCACCACTTCCAGTCCGCAGACGGCGGCCGACGCAGGGTTGGTGCCGTGGGCGCTGTCCGGGACAATGACCTTGGTGCGCTTCATGTCTCCCCTGTTCATATGGTACTGACGCATGATCATCAGGCCGGTGAGCTCTCCGTGGGCTCCGGCACAAGGGTCGAAGGTGAAGGCATACATGCCGGTAATTGCGGAGAGGGCCTTGTTCATTTCCTGATACACCTTGAGCGCCCCTTTGGTGAGCCCGGCATGCATGAGCGGATGAAGCCCGGCAAAGCCCGGCAGCGCAGCCATTTCCTCGTTGATCTTGGGATTGTACTTCATGGTGCAGGAGCCCAGCGGATAAAAGCCGGTATCCACGCCGAAGTTCATCTGGGAAAGGTTGGTATAGTGGCGCACCACATCCGGTTCGCTGACCTGCGGAAGCCTGAGGGGCTGTGCCCGGCGAAGCTGCACCGGAACTTCAGGTGCCTGAGGGAACTGATTGACAGGAAGCGAATAACCTACACGTCCTTCCTTTGAAAGCTCGAAAATAAGTTTGTCGTAGTATTTCATAGCCTAGCCCTCCTTTACCGTTTTGACCAGCAGGTCGATTTCTTCCTTGGTACGCTTTTCCGTGACGCAGAAGCTCACGTAGCCTTCCTCCGTATCCAGGGCGGCGAAAAAGCCGGCCTTTTCCAGGCGCTGCTGCATGAGGCCCGGGAACTTTTTGGGCTTAAGCACGAATTCCTTCAGGAACGGCTTGTCCGGGAAGACTTCTTCGAACTGGCCGGTTTTCAGGAGTTCGGAGTACAGGTAATGGGCGCCGTCGGAGCTGATCCGGTTCACTTCTTTCAGGCCTTCGGGGCCCATCAGGGAAAGATAGACCGTGACCCAAAGGGCCATCAGGCTCTCGTTGGAGCAGATATTGGAAGTGGCTTTCTCACGCTTGATGTGCTGCTCGCGGGCCTGCAGGGTGAGCACGAAGGCGCGGCGCCCCTGCTTGTCTACGGTCTGCCCCACGATACGGCCGGGCATCTTGCGCATGTGCTCTTTCTTTACGGTCATGAAGCCCACGTAAGGACCGCCGTAGCAAAGCGGCAGCCCCAGGGACTGACCGTCGCCCACGGCGATGTCGGCCCCCCACTCACCCGGGGTCTTGACCACGGCCAGGGCGGAAGGATCGCAGTATTCCACCAGAAGGCCCTTTTCCGCGTGAATGGCATCCGCGAAGCCCGTGTGGTCCTCGATGATGCCGTAACGGTTCACGGAAGGGACAATCACGCCGGCCACATCGTCCTGGGCAAGCTCCGCCTTCAGGGCTTCCAGGGAGGTCTGGCCGTCCGGCGCGGGAACATAGCCGATGGCAACGCCGTGGAACTTGGCATAAGTCTCTACCACCTTGATCACATGAGGCAGCAGGGCGCAGGACAGCAGGACGCGGTTTTTCTTGCGGGCGCAGGCCACGGCCATCTTCATGGCCTCGGCCGCGGCGGTGGGACCGTCGTACATGGAGGCATTGGAGACGTCCAGGCTGGTGAGCTCGCACATGAGCGACTGGTATTCAAAGATATACCGGAGCGTACCCTGCGAAATCTCGCACTGGTACGGCGTGTAGGCGGTCAGGAACTCCGAGCGGGAGGTGATGTAGGGAATCACGGCCGGCGTGTAATGGTCGTATGCGCCGGCACCCACAAACACCTTAAGTTTGGCGTTCATGGCCTCCAAGGAGGCGAAATAATCGCGGATCTGTTGCTCCGAAAGGGCATCCGGAAGGGCATAGGCACCCTTTTTCAGAAACTCGGCGGGAACGTCGCTGTAAAGGTCTTCCAGCTTCTTTACGCCGATTTTCTCCAGCATGGCCCGGATATCCGCTTCTGTATGCGGAAGATACGGGAGATTTTCCATCTTATTCGCCGATTAAAGCCTTGTATCCGGCGGCGTCCAGGAGGGCATCAAGCTCTGAAGGGTCCGACATCTTCACCTTGATAATCCAGCTGCCGTAGGCATCTTCATTCACTTTCTCGGGAGCGTCTTCCAGGTCCGCGTTCACTTCCACGACGGTACCGGAGACCGGGGAAATCAGGTCGGAAGAGGCCTTTACGCTTTCCAGGGCGCCGAATTCCTCACCGGCGGTTACTTCGTCATCGGCCTCGGGGAGATCCACATAGGTGATGTCTCCCATTTCCTTCTGAGCGAAATCAGACACGCCCACAACGGCGATGTCACCCTCTACTTTAACCCACTCGTGCGACTCGGAATATTTGAGTCCTTCAAGAATCTTAGACATAAGTTGAAAAATTAAATATGGTTGATTTATTTCTTGTAATTGGTCTGATAGAAACGCTTTTTGACCACCTTTCCAGGGAAGGTTTTCTTGCGGATGCGGACCCAAAGCGGGGTATCCAGGGCGCTGCACTCCTTGTTCACCAGGGCAAAGCAGATGCTTTTGTCCAGGGAGATGGAATGGTAGCCGGTGGTGACCACGCCCACCTCTGTGCCGTCTTCCAGCTCTACGGGATAGCCGGCGCGGGGAATGGCTTTGTCCTCAATTTCGATACCCACAAGCTTCTTGGACAGGTTGCCGGCTTTCTGGTCCAGAAGGGCCTCCTTGCCGATAAAATCCTTGTCATACTTGCAGAACATGCCCAGACCGGCCATCACAGGGCTGATTTCCGGGCTCAGTTCATCGCCGTACAGCGGCAGGCCGGCCTCGAAGCGGAGGGTGTCCCGGCAGCCCAGGCCGCAGGGCTCCACACCCGCATCCAGCAGGCGCTTCCAGATTTCCACGGTGTTCTCCGGGGTGGTGTAAAGCTCGAAACCGTCTTCTCCGGTATAACCTGTGCGGCTCAGGATCAGGCGTTTTCCCTTGTACTCCACATTGCAGTACTCGTAGAAGCCCAAGCCTGCGGCTTCCTGATAGCCCAGGACCTCCATGACGGTTTTCTCCGCCTCCGGTCCCTGGACGGCAATCTGGCCCCATTCGGGAGATTCGTTGCGGACCGTGCAGTTGAACCCTTTAGCCTTCTCTTGGATCCAGGCGAAATCTTTGTCGATATTGGCGGCATTGACCACCAGCAGGAAATGCTCCGGCTCAAACTCCCGGTACACCAGCAGGTCGTCCACGACACCGCCCTCCGGATAGCACATCATGCCATAGAGGACCTTGCCGCTCTGGAAGCCACGGATCTCATTGGTGAAGATCCAGTTCACGAATAGTTCGGCCTGGGGGCCTTCGACAAAGATTTCTCCCATGTGGGAAACGTCGAACATGCCCACTTTCTGCCGCACGGCCAGATGTTCCTGGGTAATGGAGCTGTACTGGATGGGCATCATAAAGCCGGCAAAGGGGCTCATCTTGGCACCCAACGCCACGTGCTCCTGGTAAAGGCAGGTCTGCTGCAAAGCCTGTGTAATCTCTTCCGACATAGTCTCAGTTTTATTTTAAGTAGTTAGATATTAATGTATACAATGCAATGTTCGTCTCTTTGTTTATCCGAAGGTCTTCCGGCGTGGCACCCTTGGACACCGCGGTTTCCCCGCATATATCTATCGCGGCCAGCCGCATCCTTCCGTCCAGGAGCCCCTCCAGGATATGCTCTACCTGGGAGAGCGTATGCGTTCCCTGCGACCAGTCTGTCCGTGCATGGCAGGGGGCCATGATGTCTTTGTCCAGCGAGATGTACACCCGCTCTCCCCTCCTTTCCGCTATCCAGGCATCCGGGACCGCTTCCGGACAGCCTTCCGGCCCTATGGTAAGCACACTCCGGAGCATCGGGTTCTTAGCCGACATGTCCTTCACCCAGCTTCCGCAGCTGAGCACCCCTTCGAATGCCGGGTCCTGGTTGTCCGGGTGATGGTCCAGCAGCACCAGATGGAAGGGTTCCTTTTCCTGAAGCGCCAGCAGGTGCGTCAGGTAGTGGTAGTCGCCGCTGTCCAGCCAGCGCAGAAGCGGCAGCCGCCCCTCCAGCCGTGCAAGGATACCCTCCTTGGAATCCTCGCTGCAGTAGCAGCAGATCCCTTCCGTTTCCGTCAGGTCCAGGCGCCGCACAGGGACCTTTTTTTCGTCCAGAAAAGAGAGGAACCCCTGGGCTTCGTACACCCCCGAACAGTCAAAAACCAGCACGTTTTCTTTCATCTTTCAAAGATAGCCAATATTGCTCAATTCCACAACCGAAATTGCCGTACAGAACATGACAAATAGAGTATAACATTTTTGTTATAATGCATAACGATTTTGTTTTTCCTATTGAGCATAAATAGATTAACAAAGATTTAATAGAATAGCATAAAAAAGCACCACGCCGGGGATTATGCCCCTTCTTCAAATCAAAAAGAATCGCTATCTTTGCAGCACTATGGCCGAAAGTAATTTCATAGACTACGTACGCATTTTCTGCGCCAGCGGGCACGGAGGAGCGGGTAGCGCCCATCTGCACAGGGCGAAGTATGTTCCCAAAGGCGGTCCCGACGGCGGCGACGGCGGCCGGGGCGGGCACATCATCTTACGGGTGAATCCCCAGCTGTGGACCCTGATCCACCTGCGCTACCGGAAAGTGGTGCGGGCAGAGAACGGCAGTGCCGGCGCAGAAGCCCTGAAAAAAGGGAAGAACGGAGCAGACATTGTCCTGGAAGTGCCTCAGGGCGTGGTTGTGAAAGACGCCGAGACGGAAGAAGTGATTACCGAACTGGTAGAGAAAGACCAGGAATTCATCCTGTGCCAGGGCGGCCGCGGCGGCTGGGGCAACGACCACTTCAAGAGCGCCACCAACCAGACCCCCCGCTACGCGCAGCCGGGCGGTGAAGGGCAGGAAGGCTGGTTCATCCTGGAACTGAAAGTCCTGGCCGACGTAGGCCTGGTGGGCCTGCCCAACGCCGGCAAGAGCACCCTGCTGGCTGCCATTACATCGGCCAAGCCCAAAATCGCCAATTACGCGTTCACCACCCTGGAGCCCAACCTGGGCATTGTGCGCTATTTCGACGACCGTTCCTTCGTGATGGCGGACATCCCCGGCATCATCGAAGGCGCCCACGAAGGGAAAGGCATCGGCATGCGTTTCCTCAGGCATATCGAGCGTAATTCGGTGCTGCTTTTCATGGTGGCGGCCGACGAACCGGACGTGAACAAAGTGTACAAGGTCCTGCTGAACGAGCTGGAAGAGTACAATCCGGAGCTGCTCGTGAAAGACCGGGTGCTGGCCATCACCAAGACAGACCTCATAGACGAAAAACAGCGGGCGAAGATTCAGAAGAAACTGCCCGCTGACATTCCGCATGTATTTATTTCGTCCGTAGCCCAGACCGGACTGAACGAACTCAAAGAGCTGCTCTGGAAGGCCCTGACGCGCTAAAGCGCCGGAAGCACCTTTTCCATGGCCACGCTGTGGGAGCCCTTGAGCAGCACGGTGCAGCCCTCCACGGGATGCCCGGCCAGATAATCGCACAGCTGGGCAGAACTGCCGAAGGTTTTCACCGGGCAGGCCGGCGTCACCTCCTGCAGCGCTTTCTCGAACTCCTCCCCTACCAGATAGGCGGTTTCCAGCCCGGAAAGGGACGAGACAATCTTCTTGTGCTCGGAAAGGGAATCCGCCCCCAGTTCCCGCATATCCCCCAGCATAGCCACCTTTCGGCCTTCTACCGCCGACAGATTGTCCAAAGCCACCTTCATGGACGAAGGGTTGGCGTTGTAGGCATCGACAATCACCGTATTCCGGGCCGATTTCACCAGCTGGGAGCGGTTGTTGGAAGGGACGTAGGCGGCGACGGCGGCCAGGGCGTCCGGACGGGGAACCCCGAAGAACCAGCCCAGTTTGAGCGCCGCGAGCACATTGGCGGCGTTGTATGCGCCCACAAGGTGCGTTTCCAGCAGGCCGTCCGGGAATTCCATCCTCAGGTAAGGATGCTCCGGCGAAGACGGCAGGACCTGTACGTCCCGGAGCCCGTAGGAAACGCCGGAAAGCTCCCGCTCCCAGAGCATCTCCTGCAGCGTGGCGTCGTCTCCGTTGAAGAAGGCCAGGCCGTCATGGGCCTTAAGCCAGTCGTAGAGCAGGCCTTTGGCATGCTTGACGCCCTCGAAACTGCCGAATCCCTCCAGGTGCGCCTTGCCCACGTTGGTGATCAGACCATGGGTGGGCTGGGCGACCGCCAGAAGCGGTTTCAGGTCTTCGGGATGGCTGGCGCCCATTTCCACGATGGCGATATCGGCATCGGCCCCGATCCGGAGCACCGTGAGCGGCACGCCGATGTCGTTGTTCAGGTTGCCCTCCGTGGCCGAAACGCGGTATTTGGCCGCCAGGACGGAGCGGATGAGCTCCTTGGTGGTCGTTTTCCCGTTGGTTCCCGTAAGGCCGATGACGGGAATGTCCAGTTGCTTCCGGTGATAGGCCGCCAGCGCCTGCAAGGCCTCCAGCGTGTCCGGCACCTTGACAAGGCGCGGATCCTCTTCCGGGACCGTATCGCTCACGACCGCAGCGACTGCGCCCGCCTCCAGGGCTTTGAGCGCGAACGCGTTACCGTCGAAACTCTCCCCTTTCAGGGCTACGAAAAGCTGATTCTCTTTCAGGGTGCGGGTATCGGTATTCACGCCCGCAGATGCCTGGAATATCTGATATAATTCCTTGATTTCCATTATTTTCCAGTACTACCAAATCCACCTTCCCCACGAAGGGTTTCGTCCAGCTCGTCCACCTGTTCCCACTGAACCTGCTCGTGGCGGGCGATGACCATCTGGGCGATCCGCTCGCCGGGCACAATCTCGAAGGGCTCCTGGGACAGGTTCACCAGGATGGTCCGGAGCTCTCCCCGGTAATCCGCATCTACGGTGCCGGGGCTGTTCAGGACTGTGATGCCATGCTTGAGCGCCAGCCCGCTGCGGGGCCGCACTTGGGCCTCGTATCCGGGCGGAAGGGCGATGTACAGCCCGGTGGGAACCAGCGTCCGCTGGAGCGGCTGCAGGACCACGGGCTCCGGGATATTGGCCCTGAGATCCACACCGGCCGACTGGGGCGTCGCATACGAGGGGCAAGGATAGGGAGAATGGTTTACAATTTTGACTTTCATTTATTTAGGAGCTTTTATATACAGCACGGCAGCAATTACGGCATACAGGTAGTTGGGCAGCCAGATGGCAATGCCGGCAGGCAGGGTGTCCGTAACCACGAACATCTCGCTGAACTGCATGAACAGGATATAGGAGAAGCCCAGCGCCGTTCCCGCCGCCAGGTTCCAGCCCATGCCGCCCCGCTTTTTCTTGGTGGACAAAGCCACGCCGATGATCGTAAGGATCAGGGCGGAGAAAGGAAGGGCGAAACGGTTGTTCTTCTCGATGAGCGCCTCGCTCACGGAGGCGTCTCCCCGCTGGATCTGGGTGTCGATCAGCCGGTCCAGTTCGGCCTCGTTCAGGCGCTGGATGGTGTATTTGTTCCGGAAGAAATCGTCCCGGGTGAGGCTCAGGACCGTGTCCAGCTGCCGGCCGGAGCGGATGTGGTCTTCCAGACCGTCGGAATAATCCCGGATGAACCAGTTGCGGAGTTTCCACACGCCGGTAACGGTGTCGTACTGGGCGCTTTCGGCCGACAGTTTGGAGTGGAGTTTCCCTCCGGAAAGGTCTTCCAGGGTGAAATTGTAAGCCGTATTGTTGTATCCGCTGAAAGATTCGATATATACGAAACGGTCGTTTTCCAGCTTATAGTGCATGTCCCGGCCCGACCGGGCCTTGGTGCGTGGGATGTATTTCTGCTCGAAATCCACCCGGGTGGCATTGGCCCGTGGAATCACCCAGAGGCCCAGGCCCAGGGACAGCAAGCCGATAAAGATGGCCGACACAATGAACGGGACCACCATCCGGTGATAGCTGATGCCGCTGGACAGGATGGCGATCACCTCCGAGTCCTGGGTCATCTTGGATGTGAAGAAAATCACCGTAAGGAACACGAACA